>JBAYVM010000128.1:0-7587 GCA_041674645.1 Victivallaceae bacterium
CATCTGGATGCCGGCAGACATGAACTGCGTATTGATATTACCAACGGCCCCGGGAATCGCGACCGGCTCGCCGGTTTGCCTTCCGGCCTGCTTGGCCCGCTATGTCTGTATCAGAAATAAAAACGTAAATCGTTATTTGTGCAGGATTATGATACGGCAAGTGACCAGTTTAGTAGAGACAATATTCTTTGTGTTTGGATGTAACGGAAATGGGATTTCGTAAGAGTTTAGTGTTAAAAAGTAAATTGTCGGATGAAACAGGGCGCATTTTAAGACCGGCATCCGGAAATGATGCCGGAAAAACAAAGCAGAAAAAATCTAAAAGTTTACCTTCAAGATTAATTTCAGTTTGATTCCAGCGCATGCCATGATGCGGGAACTTCTCATTCTTTAAGCGTGAAAGAGCTGTCTTATCGTGCCGTTTTTGTGCTTCAAGGCTGTAAATCCCGGACTTGCCGTGTCATCTGCCACTTGCTGCGCCACTCCTTCAACTGCGATTAAGGCTGATTTTTGTCAGGCGTGTTTCGCCTTGCGCAGTACGGTTGCCGAAAGTTATTTTACGGAAGAGCACAGAGTTTCCGGGATTATTCTTTCGGGCGGGCGGCAAGCATAGCGCCCATATCAAGCAGGGATTCCCACCATTGCAGGTTTGGACGCTGCTGTTCCTCTGAAACCATTCGTTGCAAATCACGCAGGTCGTAACTGCTGGACTTTCCGCCGCTCTGTCCGATGAACGCGCATCCGGCATCGGAATTTCTCACGTTATTGATGAGCAGAGTAATGCCTTCATACGCCAGCCGCACGGCCTGAATACGGTCGAACGGGCTGGGATCGCCGCCTTGTTGCATCGGGCCGAGAATAGCTTTGCGGACATCGAAAATATTTTTCCCTTCCTCCTCAAAAAGTTCGCAAATAAAATCCGTGGTGTAGGTGGGATTGGCTTTTTCATTTCTGACAATCAAAGCAATTCCGCGGTCATGGCGCTTAAAGCTCTCAATCAAGTTTTGCACGTCTTCCCTGAGCATATCGAGGGTAACGCCATTTTCATGCATATAGATATTTTCCGCGCCGGTGGCGAGTCCGCTCATCATCGCCAGGTAGCCGCAGTAACGCCCCATGACTTCAACGACAAACGCGCGACGGGAACTGTCAGCGGAATGTTTTATTTTGTCAATGGCGCTGATAATAGTGTTGAGCGCGGTATCAGCGCCGATAGCGAGTTCTGAGCCTGGCAGATTATTATTTATGCTGGCGGGAATACAGATAACCGGAATTTTAAAGGCAGGGAATTTTTTCCGCATAAAATAGAGCCGGTGGATGAGTTGATAGCCGCTCCAGCCGCCAATCATCAGGATTCCCTGAATTTTAAATTTTTCAATATTCCTGGCGATTTCATAATAATCGCTTTCTTCCGGCAACCGGCGGATTGTTCCCAGCGCGGAACCGCCTTCGGAGTTCCATTCTTCAACATCCATCCAGTTAAATTTGCGGATGCGCCCTTTAATCAGACCTTCGCAACCGTCTTCAATGCCGAGAATTTCGTGGCCCTGGTTAATGCCGATTCTTACCGCGGTACGGATGGCGTTATTCATTCCGGGAGCAGGCCAGCCACAAGTCATGACCGCCAGCCGCATGCTTTTGACATCAGGCTCCACGTCTTTGAATGTCGGTACCGATAAACAGAGCGTTTTGTAGATATTAATCATTTTTGACCAGCCGGAACCGCGCAGGTCTTCAGCTTTTTCATATTCGTGGTTGGCAATGGCTTCGGCGATAGCTTTTGTCCGGTTGACCGATTCCATCAGCGGGGCAGTTTTTATCCGGTTGTCGCGCATAACAATCAGCGACGATTCCTGTCCTGAGTCTTCCCGCAACAGTTCGCGGACGGCGGCACAACCGGAAGCCGTGCTCATATAACGGTCAAACGCGCTGGGCGCGCCGCCGCGTTGAACGTGTCCGAGAATTGTAATCCGGCATTCAGTATCAATTTTTCCTAAAACTTCTTTGATATAGGCGCAAGTAATCTGATTTCCAGCCCGGTCACGGGCGCCTTCTGCGACAATAAGAATGCTGTCCCGCCTGCCTTCTTTGCGACCGGCCAGGAGCAGAGAACAAAGTTTTTCCTCCCAGCCTTCTTTCGGCGGGGCTTCAGGAATAAATACTGCGGCGGCGCCAGTGGCGATTGCGCTCATCAATGCCAGATAACCGCAGTTGCGGCCCATGACTTCCACCACAAATGTCCGTTGATGGCTGGCAGCAGTGCTGCTCAAAGCATCAATCGCTTCAGTAATGCGATGCAACGCAGAATCCGCGCCGATGGTCATGTCAGTATTGGCCATGTCATTATCAATCGAACCGACCATTCCGACAATGTGCAGTTGAGAATGATTGACGGCATCCTCTTTGGAAATAACCCCGTTGTGCGCCAGTTCAGCCAGCAGTTCAGGCCATTCTGAACGGAATTGATTGGCTCCGGTCAGGCTGCCGTCGCCACCGATAATCACCAAATTATCAATTCCATATTTGACCAGATTAGCCGCCGCTTTAATCCGCCCGGAACGTTCGCGAAACTCTTTGCTTCTGGCAGTGCCGATAATCGTGCCGCCACGCTCAAGAATACCGCTGACGGAATCCCATTCCATTTTTCTGATTTTATCTTCAACCAGCCCCTGGTAGCCTTCGAGAATCGCATATACATCAAGTCCGAGCGAAATTCCGCAACGCACTACCGAACGCACCGCCGCATTCATTCCCTGAGCATCGCCGCCGCTCGTCATCACCGCAATACTTTTTTTCTTTTCCACAGCCATATTTTCTCCTGCTGTTGAGATTATTTAATTTCCCTAGTTTTAAAATTATCCGTATTCCCCGCCGGGAATCGCAAAATATCCGGCCGGGTCAGCCGGGTGGTTATTATTTCCCAGAAACATCCGCAACAGCGGACGTTGCGCCACAAAGCCTAAAGTTTCAAGTCTGGCAACAAAATCAGTGTGGACAACAACAGCATCGACCACCAACGCCCGGTCTGACCTCGCGACGGCGGAAGCGTTCAACAGCGACATTGCGCAATCATTATCTATCGCCACAATCGGGCCAATCTGCCGAAAATTTCTGCCTTCACGCCCAAAGCAGAATCCGGTTATGCTATTTTTTTCAACAGTTTTAAATGCCAAATCCGGGTACTCGTCAAACAGTCGATTCAGCAGAATTTTACGGTCAACGCCAAAAATCTTCGCGTCGTACGCTAATATTTCATTCAGGTCAGTTTGTTCAACTGGAACCGCATTGCCCGGCGGCGAATCTTCTGGATTATAAATTGAGTTTATCATTCTGACAATGCTCCATTCCGGCTTGAATCCCAGTTTTTCATAAACCAGCTGTCCGGCGGGCGTGGCATCCAGTTTGATGCATTCACAGGTTTTCAGTTCGTCAATCACCCGGTTCATCAACGTTTTGGCAATTCCCTGTCCGCGGTACGGTTCGTCCACCATGACCATGCCAATCCAGGCAACTTGATTTTGATAATTTATGCTCACCGCAGAACCGATAACATCATCGCCGTCTACAGCGGAAAAACAGCAATTCGGGAAAGAGTTTATCATAAAACGCCAGTCGGCATCAGTATGATTCCAGCCGATGCGGCTTTCGATATCAAGTAGTGCGTTGACATCCGGCAACTGCATTGTCCGAAGTTCTACCGCCATAAATTAACACTCCTGTATTGAAAGAATTTTGAGATATTTATCCGGTTCACGCAAAAATCAAAGTTTCACAATGAATCAGAGTTATAAATATTATCCTCGCGGCCCTATTATTCAACCCCGAATTCTGTGGTTAAATAATAATTGGCAATATCATTTCACCTTATGTGTTGACTTTGTTGTTCCGTGGAAATATAATATATGTAGCATAATTGAAGATTTAATAACGATTACATTCTCAATTAAGAAAGCGCCGCAAAAATATTTATCTACTGGAGGATTAAAAATGCAAGCAGCATTACAGATTGCTTCAATCATCGCTTTAATTGTGTTTATTATTCTGGTTCTATGCCTGATTCCAACGGTTTTCTATGTCCGCCGCAAACTGGCGGAACTGTTGCAGACAACCCAAAAACTGGAAGACGAACTGCAAACAGTGGCGCAAAATGTTAACGCCTTCACTCAGCGGGTCAACGCGCAAATCGATGACGCGAGTAAAGTCGTAACCACCGTGGTTCAATGGTCGGATATGGCAAACCGGATGGTAACGGGAATCGGTTCAATTATTGAGCCGCCGGTTTCCATGATGGCTCGCAATATAAGTCTTTTTCGGCTTGGCATGAGTGTGTTCATGCAAGCCTTACGTTCTAAAAAAACCACCAACCAAAAACAAGTGGAGGAAGATCATGTCTAACGGAAATTCGTCGCAACTGGGAGCCCTGTTGACCGCATTCGTAGCCGGAGCCATCGCCGGAGCCGGAATAGCTTTGCTCTATGCGCCAAGCTCAGGACAGGAAACTCGCGAAGCTTTAGCCAGACGTTCACGCGAATTGAAAGACAAAGTCAGTGGTTCACTGGATGACGCGAAAGAAATGCTCTACGAAAAGAAAGCCATGATTGCCGAAGCCTTTGAAGCCGGCAAACAAGCCATGAGCAAAAAAAAATCTAAAGAGTCCGAATCCGCGTAACAATATTTTTAACTCAAAGGCGCGAAGTTGAAAAAACTTCGCGCCTTTACTTTTTTTAGACGGATTAGAGCTCTGGTTGATATTTTGTCGGATCAGGAATACCGGCGGCTTCAAAACCATTTTTGCGCAGATAACAACTGTCACATTTGCCGCAGGCCAGGCCTTCAGCGTCGGGATTATAGCAACTGCTGGTAAGCGCGTAATCAACTCCGAGCGCAATTCCGGAACGGATAATTTCCGTCTTGGTCATGGTTTGCAACGGAGCATGAATGTTGAATTTCCAGCCTCCATCCGCAGCTTTAGTGCCGATGGTGGCGCATTTCTGAAAAGCTTCGATAAATTGCGGGCGGCAGTCCGGATAACCGGAATAATCCATGGAGTTAACGCCAATGAAAATATCTTTCGCACCCAAAGTTTCCGCCCAGCCAACCGCGAACGAAAGGAAAATAATATTGCGAGCCGGAACATAAGTTACCGGAATGCCTTCCGAAGTTCCAGCGTCCGGCACGGCAATATCGGAAGTTAGCGCGGAACTGTTCCACTGGCGCAAATCGATTTTAATCACCACATGATTGGTCACTCCGGCTTGACGCGCCACGGCTCCCGCCGCCTCCAGTTCGCACCGGTGGCGTTGACCGTAATCAAAACTCAACGCATAACAGTCATAGCCGTCATTTTTCGCCATTGCCAGACAGGTTGCCGAATCCAGCCCGCCACTCAATAAAACCACCGCTTTTTCTTGCATGATAATATCCATTCCGTATTGTTAATTTTGCTGAATATTAGTATTTTTATGTTCAATAACTGTTTCAACAGTTTGCATCGCCGCCAGAAAAACATAACGGTCGAAGTCGCTGGAAGAGTATTTTATTTCCGCCCAGAAATGCAACAGCAACCACCAGGCAACAGAAAGCAATTCATCTTTAAGCAATGACGGATGCCGGATTTCACCATTTGAACCGAATAATTCTCCAAAGCATTTTTCAATATTCTCAGATGAAACTTCCAATGTAAACCCCGTCGGCAGTCCGCCGCATTTCAACAGCAACAACATTGCTTTTTCAAGCGCATTTGAAAAATTTTCTTCGTCTGACTTGTCTCTGGCCTCCGTCAGTAAAATTATATCATTCACCGACACATGTTTTGTCAAGTCCACCTGGACCCGCCGGAACAAGTCCTCCAACGCAATTCCTGGTGTCTTATCCTCTTTCTCAAATGCTGAATATATTTTTTTCTTATTAACCACCAGCAGACATTTACCAATCGCAATCAGCATTTGTTTTTTCAACACCCAGTTAAACTCAACGCCTAAAACATGATAAATTTTTCTAACATGCCGAAAATTGCCGATTTTTCCCAAAGCTTCCGCTATCTGCGGCCATAACGGACGATAACGTTCAACCGACAGCAGCGCATCCAACGCTTCAACCACTTGAGATCCGCCAATTATGCCCAAGGCAAAAATACAGTCCTGAACCGGCGCGACGTTTCCTGCCCGCAAATATTTCAATAGAACCGGCAATGCCTTGACTGAATGCAGATGACCAAGTCCCCGCATCGCCTGCCCTTGTACACCAAGTTCCGGCATATCCACGATTTTTATCAATTCATCTTCCAGTACCGGATCAGCCTTTCTGCCCATTCTGGCAATATTCCAGACCGCACTTTCACGCACCCGGCTGGATGGATTATAAAGATCGGAAAGCAGTTCAGAAACAATTAAATTGCCTTCCGCGTTGGCTAACGCTTCAATCCGGCTTTTCTCATCCATCGGCCGCGACAACACATGCGCATGGTAAATTGCACGGAACGGGTTGTTAGCCAGTAACGTTTTGACCACGCGAACCGCCGACACCGCGCCATCTTCTTTATATTTGACAAACAGCAGCACACTTATAAAGTATGCAGCCGCCACCACCAGGGCGAGGAAGTTGAACGGCGACAGAGTATTGCCGTTCAAAAAATCCAGCGTTCCGAGCCAGTTTAAAATAACTCCGCTCACGCTGGCGCTGGCGAATCCCAGCAGCCCGGTAACGGCAAAAAATATGGCAATCGAGAAACTCTGATTTTTCCTTTTCTCCACTGAAGTAATCAGCGACAGCGTACAGTTAGTGAGACCCATATTAACAAATCCGCCGACAATAAATGCCGGCAACGCCATCCTCCAGCCGCACCCGGGAAGCAGAACTCCCCAGCAGATAAATTCAATCCCTTTCAAAAAAGTACATACCAGCACAATCGGTTTACGTCCGTATTTTCGTCCGATAACTTGAAACACATACGCGGACAAAAAACTGACACTGCTGCTCAACGCCACCAGCAACTGAATAGTTTTCATGTCAAAATTCAATGTTTCCTGCAAATACACAAAAATAAATGGAGCAATCAACCAGACCGAAGCCGACTGAAAACCGAAAAAGACCAGCAACTGACGGAAACGTTCATTCCTCCAGGATATGCGCAGTTTAGTTAAAACAGATTGAGTTGAAGGCGTTTCCGCTTGAAAAGGGTCAGGAACATCCGCCTGCACGCCGAAAGACATAAACCCAAAAATTATCCCTGCCGCAAACACCCAACCGTAAGTATCGAGCTGATTGCGTCCCAAATAGTCAACCACAAACCCCGCGGTAACCGAGGCCGCAACCAGACTGACTTGCATCAACCCGCCGCGACGGTTCCAAAAACTGTTGCTTTCCCGAGGCGGAACCAAATCCCCCATCCAGGCAAGCCAGACCGAACTTCCCAGTTGAATAGCCATTTGCGCCATGCCAAAAATTACAATAAACAACAACACCGCGTGCTGCCGGTCAATTGACGCCCAGGAACAAATAAGCAGCCACAGTAAAGAATAAAGCAAGTAATAACTGAAGACAACTCCAGCCCAAAAACGCTTACGTTGAAAATAGCGCGGCTGTATC
>JBAYVM010000129.1:0-7524 GCA_041674645.1 Victivallaceae bacterium
ACTCTGAGCATTTTGAAAAACTGGATACTTACGCCAGATATGTAAATTTTGATGTTATCTTTACGCTGGCCGGGATGATGCTGCTGGTGAATATTCTCAGCGGTACCGGGATTTTTCAGTACATCGCGATTAAAAGCGCTAAAATCGCCAAGGGGTCGCCAACCCGCACTATGATTCTGCTGGTAGTGTCAACTGCCATTCTATCCGCGTTTCTGGACAATGTAACGACGGTACTGCTGGTCGCTCCGGTGACATTGCTGGTGGCGGCGGAACTTGGAATACCGGCAATTCCGTTCCTGATGGCGGAAACTATGGCTTCGAACATTGGCGGAACTGCCACGCTTATCGGGGATCCGCCAAACCTGATTATCGGCTCGGTGGCACATCTGGATTTTATGTCATTTATTATTAATCTGACTCCATTTGTCGCGATTATTCTCGCGATTTACTGTGTTTGCCTGAAACTTTATTATTCAAAACGAATGGTCGTAACTGTCGAAAAACGCGCCCGAATAATGGAACTTGACGAGTCTGCGGCAATTACCGACCACTCCAATATGAAGTGCGGAGGAATTGTCATAATTCTCACGATTATAGGCTTTCTGTTGCACGGCGCTGTTGGTATTCAGCCGTGCGTGGTTGCGATGTCCGGCGCTGCTCTCGGACTGGCAGTTTGCAAAGTCAATGTTGATCACGCGCTGGAAAAAATCGAATGGAGTACACTGTTTTTCTTTATGGGACTGTTTGTCATCGTCAGTGGCGCTGAACATGGCGGATTGATGGAAAAATTTGGTGACCTGTTGGCATTTACTGCCAATTGGAATGTTCTGGTTACTGTGTTGCTGGTCATGTGGGTCAGCGCGATTGCCGCCGCCATTATGAATAATGTATCTTTCACTGCCGCGATGGTAACTGTAGTCGCCACGTTTTTGGCCAAAACTCCGGCATTTCAAGACAATCTGGCGAATCAGCATTTAATGTGGTGGGGGCTGGCGCTTGCGGTTTGCCTGGGTGGCAATGGAACAATTGTCGGCGCCGCCGCCAATCTGGTAACCGCCGGTATTTCCGAAAAATCCGGACACAAAATCACGTTCAAAGAATTTATGATATATGGCTTCCCGGTAACCTTATTCAGCATGATTGCCTCGTCAATATATATAATCATCAGATATTTTGCTCTTTGCAGATAGGCAGGGAATATGGTTAATTCCGAAAATATCATTTTTAAGACAATAAAACAGGCGGCTGATGCTGACATTGTCCGCCTTTATCAGGATGCCGACTGGTGGCAAGCGGAATACGATACCAATTTCATTCAGCCGATGATTCAACATTCTTTCGTGTTCATCGCCGCCTTTGACGGAGAAAAAATGATTGGCATGGGGCGGGTGATTTCTGACGGCTTCAGTGACGGCTATATTCAGGATGTAACTGTGCTTAAAGCTTATCGCGGGCAGGGCATCGGTTCCGCCATCATTAAACAACTGATTGCCGCCATGCAAACCGCCGGCATTGACTGGATTGGTCTGGTCGGCGAACCCGGCACTCAGCAATTCTACGAACGTCTCGGCTTTAAACCATTAACTAACTTCATTCCCATGCAATTCCAGCCGTAAGGCAAATTGCCCCAAAGGCGTCAAACTTAATTTCTGACATCTGGACTGTATTTTTTATTAGCCAAGAGTCTCTAAAATATCAGTAAAACGTCGGTAATTTATGATTTTGATGTCTGAGCGGTCTTGTTCAATATCTCCGGCATAAAGTAGTATGCTTCCGGATTTAATTTTTATTTCTTTGGCAAAGTTCCATAAACCTTTTAAATAATCATTTGAAATAGTTTTTCCAGATTTGATTTCAACAGGCATAGGTGTTCCGGCAATTTCATATATCAAGTCTACTTCATTGCCATTACTGTCTCTATAGAAACTGAGATTATTGCTTTTCCCGTGGTTCCAGCGCCATTTCAGCACGTCTGCGATAATCATGTTTTCAAACAAATTGCCGCGTAACGGATGATTATACAAATGCCTGAGTTCTTCTATTCCACAGAGCCAGGAGGCAAGTCCGACATCGTAAAAGTAAAGTTTTGACGATTTGACCAGACGTTTATTTAAATTTCCCGGATGATAGGGAGGTAAGGTGAAAAGAATATAACTTGCCTGTAAAATCGAAAACCATTCTTTAATTGTTGGAATACTTACACCTGCTTCATTAGAGAGATTGCTTAAATTTAACAACTGTCCGACGCGTCCGGCGCAAAGTTTTATAAAAAGTCGGAACGCGTCAAGATTGCGAATATTCTCAATATTCCGTAAATCGCGTTCGATATATGTTTCAAAATAATCTGAATAAGCTTGATGTGGTGGTATGTTCTTATCATAAATTCTGGGATAAAAACCTTTACATATAAGTTCATCAGCGGACATTGAATTACCGTAAACTGAAATCTCCTGTAAACTGAATGGCAACAGTTTTATAATCGCCGTGCGTCCGGCTAATGACTGATTGATTCCTTCCCTGAGTTCAAGCTGATGACTTCCTGTAAGGATAAACTCTCCGTTACGGTTGTTCTCATCAACTCTTACCTGAATATACGACAGAAGCTCAGGAACACGCTGGATCTCATCAAGAACTGCGCCGTCCGGATATTGTTCTAAAAATGCGACCGGATCATTTTTCGCAAAATCGCGAGTCACTGGATGTTCCAGATTGACATACGGCAGTTGGTTGAATGCCGATTTTACCAGCGTGGTCTTGCCTGACTGACGCGGTCCGGTAATCGTTACTACTGGATAGACTTTTGCCATCTGTTTGGCATAACTTTCCAAGGTTCTGATAATCATTAAATGTCCTTTCAGTGAAAAACCTTCATAGCTCAAATGTAATTTAAATTGAATATGCTTGATAGTCAATCAGACAATTAAGTATTTATGTAAATTTAAAGTAGTATCTTAAATTTGCATAAACTTAGTTTTTAACGGTTATTTTTCGGATACATCATCTAAAAATTTAGACATCATTCTCATAAAAGATTCTCCTGGCTTTCCTTGAATAGACCACGGGTTGGGAAACTTTACATACTGGTGAAAAAGTCCTTTATAATAGTTTAGCCTTATGATTTCTCCTGAAGCAAGATAGCAATCAATATTTACATTGCTTAAACAGAGGCAGTATTTTTCGACTTGGACAAATTTGCAGGCCTCAATAAATTCGGCAATAATCTTTTTGTCAATTATTTCGGCAGACCAGGGAGGACTTTCTTCGGAGTTATATACAATAATTTTTATTTTATTGGCGCTTTCAAGCAAGTCTTGCAAATAAATGGCTTCTTCCGGAGTGGCTTTCCGAGTGGTTCTATTATATTTTTGATAAGTAGACCGCCAACACAAAGCAATGATAAAAACTACTACTATTACAGTCAAGGGAGTTAAAATTTTCAACAGATTTAATTTTCGCTTAGATTGGGTCATATTTATGACACTCTTGCGGTTATTTTTCGGCTTTAAAGACTTCATGGTAGCCTTGTTTGAATAAAGGCTGGAGGTTTTTCAGGTGAAATCTCTGTTTGATGCCGTCGGGATTTTCCTGAGAGCTGAGAATCACCAGCGTTCCGTCTGGAATGTCTTCGAGTTTTTTTCGCGGCGGCGGCGGGTCGTATAATAATCCATCCTGCCGGAAGCCGAGCAGCACTCCATAGAAAATAATTGCCGGAGGTGCGGCGTTGAAGCTGAAATAAAGGTCGGCTGGCCTGCCGTCAGCTTCCGCATAAATTTTTTTCATCAGATTGTAAGGCTGATAATCCGGTTGCATGTAGTACGGGTAAAAATAGTCGTCAAGTCCGTTGCCACCGGCAAGTTTTGAAGACAATTCCGCATTGAACTGGCGTTGGGCAATCCCCCAGCCAAATGCGGCCACCGCCAGCAGCAATGAAATTATTCGTAAGTTTTTAAGACTGATTTTGAAATGACTTTTCAGGTATGCCATAAAATGAAACAGACCGAGTCCGGTCAGCATCAGCCATAACGGCCAGAGGCAGAGGAATACCCGGGGAAAAGGCGCCGGGTTACGCGTAATAATTACCGGAATTGGAATCAGAAGAATTATTGCCAGCCAGAGAAATTTGCGTTTTGACTTGCGGGAAAGGAAAACAAACCAGCCAAGAATTGCCGGAATCAGCACTGGCAGCATTGGAATAACAAATCCGGCATAGGTCATTTTTAACGCCAGTTCGCTGGAAGGCACGCCTTCACCGAGATTTATTACTTTCAGCGTCTGTTTCAGTATTGGCAGATAGAACAACGCGATTGCCGCCAGCGGCGTTAACGCCAGATAGATAAATTTCGCGGAAAATACTTTTTTAAACCCGAAATACGGAAACAGAAAAATAGCAATTCCCGCGCTCGCCAGCAGGTTGGAAGGTATGGTGCCGACTGCGAGCAGGGAAAAAATAAAATATCCTGACGCATTCCGCCAGTTCGGACGGAAAGTCCAGCTCCCGGCACAATACATTGCCAGCACAATCCACACCATACTGAGCATGTAACCGCGCAAGCCGGTGGCGTAAATCATGAACGGGATTGACGCGGCGAACGCCGTTGCAACCGGAAAAATCGCTGTGAGTCCACATTTTTTTTGCCAGAGCATCAACATCAGCGTCAGCACGGAAAGCCCGGTAACAACCGAAAACAGCCGCCAGAATAATTCAACCGACATTGATTGCGGATAGAGGCAATCCCAGCCTTTCAGCAGGATGGTATAAACAATTTGATTGTTGGGGATGACGTAATTGCGGTAAATCGCCAGCGGATTTGGAAGCTGCATGAAATTAATGATGGTCAAAGCTTCGTCGAACCAGAGATCCCGGAATATTGCATCCTGAATAAAATAAACAGCAACGCAGCAAATTATTGCCAGCGCGATAAACTGCAGTCGGTTATTTCCGCTTTTGTTTTCCGGCATGCCGCCGCCTTTCCTGATAGATTAATTAATTCCCAGCACCAGCCGCATCAGTTGTTCGCCTTTAAGCAAGCCTAAACTGCCGTCAACCGCATTCTTTTCTGAAAATGATTTAACGTTGTCGCAGGCGATTCCCGGCCCGCAGATTGCTACCGGCACTGGCGTTCTGGTATGTTTCCGCAATTCAATCGGCACCGGATGGTCCGGCAGAACGGCAAATATCACCGGACGACCTTTTAACGCCGCCATTACCGGCGCAACGATTTTCGCGTCGAAATCGGCAATCGCCTGCATTTTCAGCTTCAAGTCGCCCATGTGTGAACATTCGTCAATAGCTTCAACGTGCAGATAAACAAAGTCATGATCATCCAGCGCTTTAACTGCCGCTTCCGCCTTGCCGGCATAATTGGTATCAATAAAGCCGGTGGCGCCGGGAACGTCAATAACGGTCATTCCGGCACATTTTGCGATGCCTTTAATTACATCCACCGCGCTGATTATTGCCCCTTTTTTACCCGGATAACGGTCGGAAAAAGCTTGCAACGCCGGTTTTTTGCCCGGACTCCACGGCCAAATATGCGACGCCGGAGCCGCTTTGCCGCGGTTCAAAGGATGCGCCGCCAGAAAAACGGCAGTGCGTTGGAACAGGTCGTTCAAAAATTCAACGGTATGCTTAGCCTCCGGGCTGTTGTCGCGCGGCGACAAACCGAGTTCATTGATATGTATACCCTGCGAAGAGTCGGGTGTGTGATAATCAATATTATCGGAAAATTCTTTTCCGTGCAGAACCAGCAAGTTCCGGTAACTTACTCCAGTATAAAAGGTCACCCGCTCATTGCCGAATTCGCACTGCAAATCCGCGATAAGTTGCTCGGAAATTTTCTCATCAATATGTCCGGCGGAATAGTCTTCGAGAATGCCTTCCGGCGAAACTGTCACCAGATTGCACCGCCAGGCGATGTCGTCAGCGGCCAGTTGAATATTCTGGCTGACCGCCTCAATCGGACCGCGTCCGGGATAATTTTCTTCCGGCAGAAAACCGAGCACCGACATATTTGCCACGTCAGATGAAGTGGGGCGTCCTGCCGGGAGGGTAAGAAAAGTGCCGTTGCTGCCACTTGCGGCAATAGCATCCATTGCCGGAGTTTCAACCGCTTCCAGCGGAGTCATGCCGTTCAATTGTTTCAACGGCAGATCAGCCATGCCGTCGGCGAGAAAAATAAGCGCTTTTGCCATAAATATCCTGTCTGTTTCAAATTTGTTTTGCACTGATAACTGCTAAATATAATCCTCAAACGCAGTTTTCCAAATCTATTAGAACGTATGAGTTGGATGATTTTAGTTTGGAATGAACTCATAAAGAATATTCAGTTCAGAACCGTGAAGATCGTATGGAAAGATGCAAATCAAAAAACAGCAATGCCGCTTCCGGCAGTCTTTTAAACGCAAAGCCGCAAAGAACGCAAAAAAAAACTATAACCACGAAAATGCTTTTTTTCGGGGGGCTTGTCCGGTGTAGCCGCGTCCGTCTCGGACGCTTTTCCTTTCCGTAAAATCTTCTCGCAGAGCGAGAACGCTACACCACTTTCGTGTAATTTCGTGCCATTCTCTTCCTGACGACAGTCCGGTGTAGCCGCGTCCGTCTCGGACGCTTTGCCTTTCCGTAAAATCTTCTCGCAGAGCGAGAACGCTACACCATTTTCGTGTATTCTTACGCAAGTCTTTCGCCGGTTTAAGGCTAAACCAGGCGCTACTAAGAGGATTTGACGGCGCGAAACTCTTCAGTTTTAACACATAATTCGTAACACTATTTTTTCTGCATGAAAACACAGTGAAGAGAAGTTTGATTGAGATATTTGTGCTTGATATTAGAAAACAAAAAAGCCGGAAAGCGAGGCTTTCCGGCGCTAAAGACCAATCAGGTTTTACGGCATGCCGCCTTCGAGATATTGAACAAACATCTTTTTGTCGCTGGCTTTCATGTAGGCTTCGGTTGGCGTGATGATTCCTTGTTCCATCATCTGCTTTAGATTACCGTCCATTGAGCACATGCCCATGCCTTTGTTTGATTCAATAATGGTACGGATATTGGAAATCTGACCTTCGCGGATAGTATTTGGCAGTCCGTCAGTATGCAACAGAACTTCATGACAGGCCACCCGGCCTTTGTCATCTGCGGTACGGCAGAGCAACTGAGACACAACGCCTTCAAGACATTCCGCCAGCATGGTTCTAATCTGAGCTTGTTCATCTGACGGGAAAGCGTCAATAATACGGTCGATGGTTTTCGGCGCATTGTTAGTATGCAGCGTGGCAAACACCAGCATTCCCATGGCCGCACAAGTTAGTCCCAGTCGGATGGTTTCCAGCTCACGCATTTCCCCAATCAGTACGATATCCGGGTCGGAACGCATGGCGCCGCGGAGCGCTTTCGGGAACGAACTGCTATGAATGCCGACTTCGCGATGGACGATGATGGATTGTTTATTCTGATGAACGAATTCAATTGGGTCTTCGATGGTGATAATGTGTTTGCTTTGATTCTCATTGATGTAATTAATCATGGCG
>JBAYVM010000130.1:0-7504 GCA_041674645.1 Victivallaceae bacterium
CGAAGGCCGTGACGCCATCGCCAAAATTCGTTCGGTGTTGGGGCCAACCGACCCGACCAAAGCTCCGGGCGGAACTGTAAGAAGAGATTTCGGTCATGACATTATGGTTAATACCGCTCACGCTTCAGATGCCCCGGAAAGTGTTTTGCGTGAAATGAAAGTGGTAAAAATTGAAAAAAATACGATCAGCGACGAAATATATGAATTTCTGAATTGTCAGAAATAAGTAGCGGAGGTTGATATGGAGTTCGAATATTTACTTACTGGAAGAAGAACTGTTCGCCGGTTTAAACAGGTGCAGGTGTTGCAGAACGAAATCGAAAGCATGTTGAATGCCGCCAGACTCGCATCCTGCGGCGGCAATATGCAGCGTTTGCGTTATATCGTGATTAGAAATAAATCCACGGTGGAACAAGTTTTAAAGCACACCGCCTGGGCCGGATTTGTAACTCCGGCGCGAACTCCGGCTGTCGGAAAAAACGCTCCGTTAACGTTTATCGCAGTAACCAGCCAGTGCGAGACTAACAATGTGCTTCACACGGATGCCGGCGCTGCAATTCAAAGCATGGAACTGGCGGCATGGAATATTGGTGTCGGCTGTTGCTGGATCGGGGCGTTTAAACAGGAAGATGTTCGCAAGGCGCTGGCGCTTCCAGAAAATATTTGTCTGCTCTATCTGGTCGCCATCGGCTATCCTGATGAATCCCCTGTAACTGAAAACATTCCCGCTGGCGAATCCACCAAATATTATCTTGATGCCGACGATGTGCTGCATGTTCCGAAATACAGTATTGACGCCATAACCGAATGGCGTTAATCGCTAAAATTGACGTAGCCTCGTAAGGCAAAGTAGCGCCAGGTTTAGCCTTAAAACGGCGACAGTCTGACGCGAATGGAAAGACTTCACCATGAGTGACAGAGCTCAGTAAACGTGTTCAGTTGAATGTCGTTTTTAGTCTCGCACAACAACTTATACGCTTCCGTCAGGAACGTTCGTAAGCTCACAGGAATGCTTTGCGCAGGAAGAAAGTAATTAAAAATCAAGAAAAAACCAACTTGCAATTAAACACACGTCTCTGCTCAAGTGCTGAGTTCTGGAGTGAAGGGTGCTGGATGGTCACGCTCCGTCGTGACCGTTTGGTGTAGCGCCTTCGCTTCGCGAGGAGAAAGTAGCGCCAGGTTTAGCCTTAAACCGGCGAATGTTTCACGCGTAGAAAACAATGAATACATATTCTGCAACGACATAAAATGTCGTCCGGCGGTTCATAATGTAAATCTAAATTTGAATAAATGTTGAACTCAACATAAAAAACTCCATTCGCTTAACGTTCTTCATGGTGAATATTTTTCCGACGGCTTCAAAAAAAGACAATGTTGGAAATTCCCTGTTGGATATTAGCTGATAGTTGCATTATGTTTAACAGCTAAAAGTTGAGAAAGTAAAAAGTTACTGAATATATCCGGAGCCGGGATGAAAATTATGATATGTGACAATATTGCCATGCAGACACCGGTGAAAATGCCGGAATCAGGAATCGTTCGGTTCGGGGCGGACGCGGTGATTTGCGGCGTGGGTTCGTGTTTTTCAGAAAATATTGTCGGTTTTCTGCACGAATGCGGTTTCGGCGGAGCGATGAATCCGACCGGAATAATTTATAATGCTTACTCCATGCGCCAGACATTGACTTTTGCCGTTAAGGGAAAAATTTTTACGACGGCGGACTTTTTCGAGCACGGTGGTTTGTGGCATTCCCGGGAACATCACGGGGCGTTTTCCGCCAGCAATCCGGTCGCGGCAGCAGAAAAAGCCAACGCCGTAATGACGGAATTTCGCCGGGAACTGAAACGCGCTGGATTGTTGATAGTAACGCCTTCCGCATCGGTGGTTTATGTTGAACGTGAAACCGGACAGATTGTCGCAAATTGCCATAAAGTTCCGAACAGTCGTTTTCAGACTCGCCTGTTGAGCCAGGCGGAAAATCTGGAACATCTGGAGTCCGCAATTGCTCTGGTGCATGATTTCAATCCGGACTGCCGGATTATTTTCACGCTGTCCCCGGTCAGGCATTATCCCGGTCATTTACTGCTCAATTCGCGCAGCAAAGCCAATCTGCTTTCGGCCATCCGCGATTGCGTGGAACGACATTCCGGTCACTGCGCTTACTTTCCGGCGTATGAGATTATGAACGACGAATTGCGGGATTATCGTTTTTACAAAACCGACATGTTACATCCTTCAGAACAGGCGACGGGCTATATTCTCGGGCGTTTTATCGAAACCTGCGGCGACGCTGCCGCCCGCGACAAAATTGCTGCTGCGGTGAAGATGTTGAACATGGCGCGGCATCGTAGTCTCCATGACAAAAATAACCCGGAAGACCGGCAGAAATGAAATTTCATTTGGGTATAAAACCAAAAATACTGTTGACCATGCTTGCATTGTCCGGCGTGGTTTTCATTGTTGCGTCTTTTATCACTTTTTATAATATGCGTGAGCTTGGCGATTATACGCGGCAATCCTGCAACAGTCTGGGCGACAGCACGCTTGACGCCACTAAGCGGGCATTGACAGAGCAGGCGAAAGGCGAGCTCCAGTCGCTGGTTTCTGAGCAGGCGATGATTACCGACTTGCAATTAAAGCGCTTGTCCGGCGAATTGTCGGTGGTTTGCGAGCTGGCTGAACTGTTTTTTCAGGGATTGCCGACGCCTGCACGGGGCGCAAATTTAAAATATCTTCCAGCGGAAAAGCCGAATGACATTAAGCGTTATTCTTCCTGGCACGCCGCCGGGACGAAACCATCCGAAACGGAATTGCTCAAATTAAGCGTTTTGCACCCGCTGTTTCAATTTATTTACGGCAATCACGACAATATTGACCAGATATTTGCCGGAACTCCGGACGGGATTTATATCGGTTATCCATGGAATCGGCAACCGGACGGATATGACCCACGCCAAAGGGAATGGTATAAAAAGGCTGCGGCAAGGAAAGGCGTTGTCTGGTACGGGCCGTATGTTTCATCCTACGGCAATAAACTGGTTTTGAGTTGCGCCAGGGCGGTGCGGGATAAGGCCGGAAAACTGTTGGCAGTTTGCGGAATGGATGTGACGGTGAACTCCATCACTAGCGATTTTATCAGTGACCAACTGGCGCCGGGCACGACCGCGTTTCTGCTGGATGCCAAAGGCGACGTGCTGGCTCATAAAGGAATGAACAGCCAGGGACTTAATTGGAATGAACAGTTCGCCACGAAAAACTTGTTTAAAATTGACCGCGGTCTATTGCGGCATGTCGCCGTGGAAATGGTTGCCGGGAGGCAGGGCATTGAGAAATTCCAGGAACCTGGCCAGCCTGAAGTATATGTGGCTTATGCTCCAGTGAAGGAAACCGGTTGGAGTGTCGGGGCATTTATTGAGTCGCGACAGTTGATTGCGGCCGCGAAAAATACGGAAATAACTATTGGAAAAACCGTCCGGCGGCATGAGGAAAACATACAGCGTTTCATGCGGCGGTCGTTTGATGTTTACGCTATAACCGGGGCGTTGGTGCTGATTGGAATATTTGCCGGAGGAATGATTCTGTCCTGGAGAATAACTTCTCCGATTTTAGCGCTGAAAAAGAAAGCGTTGGAAATTGGACGCGGCGAGTGGAACTGTCGGGAAACGCTGCATACTGGTGACGAACTTGAACAGTTGGACCGGACGTTTGGCCGGATGACCGCCGACCTGAAAAAATATATGGAAGAAATTGCTGAAACTGTCAAAGAACGGGAGCGAATTGAACAGGAAATTGCTGCTGCGGCAACAATTCAGCAAGCGATGCTGCCTGAAAATTTCGTGCCGCCTGCGGGATTGGAACTCGCCGCATTCATGCGCCCGGCACGAATGGTTGGCGGTGATTTTTATGATTATTTCATGTTGGACGCAGAACGCATGTTTTTCTGCATCGGAGAAGTTTCCGGCGAGGGCGTATCGGCCGCGCTGCTTATGGCCAGGATAAAAACGCTGGTTTCCCATGAAGGAACGTTGAATGTATCGCCGGAGAAAATCCTGTTCAACATCAACAATGTTTTGTACCGGGAAAATGATGCTCATCTGTTTGTAACTTTGACTGCCGGAGTTTTGAATGTCCATAACGGCGAGCTTATATTCAGTAACGCCGGGCATCCGGCGCCGGTACTGCTGGAGAATGGAAACTCCCGCCTGCTGGAAATTGCGCCGGGTATTGCGGTTGGACCAAATCCAGCCAGCCAGGAACTTTTTAAGCTGGAAAAATATCAACTGCCACCAAGCGGATTGTTATTGTATTATTCCGATGGAATAACGCACGCTGAAGACGGGCAGGGTGGTTTTTTTGGAGAGGAACGCTTGTTGGAGTGCGTTACGCGAGGCGGAAAACCACAAGAAGTGGTTGAACGGCTGGTTGACGAAATAGGTACTTTTGGCGGGAACGACGCACAGTCCGATGACGTTACGATAATCTGTTTTTCAATCGTTGGCGCGGAGGCGTGGAAGTCATGAGAAAAACGTCTATAAAAAACCGGTTGTTGCTGTATCTGCTTGGCATTCCGCTTGCCGCCTTGGTGTTTATTTTCGGTTTTGCGCTATTCAACATGACGGAATTGAAAGATTTTGCGGCGGAAACTGGCAGTAGTCTGGGAGATGACGCCATCGACAGCAGCGCGGAAGCTTTGACCCTGGAATCGAAAGATGGACTGAAAATGTTGGCGGCAGGTCAGGCGATGATTTCCAATATCCAGCTACGACGTTTAACGACCGAATTGAATAATATTGTCGGACTTTATCTGGAATTATATACTGAAACGCCGCCGGCGGTTAATATGCAAAGCGCTCCGGATGAAAATATTATGAAGGATGAACTTGCCAGTCTGGCAGTTGCTGGCG
The DNA here is from genome assembly GCA_041674645.1 of Victivallaceae bacterium. Classification (GTDB taxonomy): domain Bacteria; phylum Verrucomicrobiota; class Lentisphaeria; order Victivallales; family Victivallaceae; genus JBAYVM01. Next base: position 4,906 of record JBAYVM010000130.1, read on the forward strand.
GGGTGGATAAAACAAAGGTGAAGCCGGATATTACATTGGCGTTGCGGTTGAGCAATGCGCTCAAGTTTCTCTATGTTCACAATAATTATTCGCAGGGAATAGGCATCGCTTCCGCATCCGGCACGTATTTCAAGTACGGGCGCAATCCTGTGCCGGAGAATTTCGATTCGCGTGAACGTCCCTGGTTTACTGGAGCCGTTGCCAGTCCGGGAAAAGACGTTTGGACGGGGCCGGTCGCGTCCGTCATTGGCGGGCGGGTTGTTATCACCTGTTCCCGCGCTGTCTTCTTAAACGGCAAACTGTTGGGAGTGGTGGTAATCGATGTTTCCCCGGAAGCCGTCGCCGAAGATTTTTCCGTTACTCGCGGCACTGACGGTTATGCTTTTTTGCTTAACAGTAAAGGTCGTCTGGTAGCTCAGGAAGGAATCAAGGACAAACAGCTTCGCTGGGAAATCGAATCGCCAGCAGATAAACAGTTCAATCGCGAATTGGCGTTGGCAATGACTGCCGGAGAGCGCGGTTTGAAAACTATTGAACACCACGGCGAAAAGCTGGAAGTCGCTTACGCTCCGGTCGAAATAAACGGCTGGAGTGTCGGGGTGGCCGTGCCGGAAAACAGCATCATCGCCGCCGCCAGACTTACCAGAGAAAAAATTAAAAACGACATTGCCAGTTATCAAGACGTTTTGAGCAGAGATATTCGCAAAAAAGGCGAATTGTATCTGGGAATGGCAGCCGGGATGTTGTTGCTTATTTTCGGTCTTTGCGTCTGGTTGTCGCGTTGGATTTGCGTGCCGGTTAAGCAACTGACCGCCGGAGCCGAAAAACTGGGGCAGGGGGCATTGGATGTCAGAATAGATTTGAACACCGGAGACGAACTTGAAGATTTGGCTGATTCTTTCAATGTAATGGCGGGGAATCTGGAAAAGCATATTGCGGAGTTTAAACTTAATCTGGAGCAAAAAGAGCAGATGGAACGGAAAATGGCGGTTGCCGCTGAAATCCAGCGCGCGATGCTGCCACGAATTTTTCCCGCGTTCCCGGATAAAAAAGGAATTGAGATTTACGCTTTCATGGAGCCGGCGAAAGAAGTCGGCGGCGATTTCTACGACTACTTTTTCATTGATGACCAACATCTGTTTTTTGCCATTGGCGATGTTTCCGGAAAAGGGTTGCCGGCGGCGATTTTTATGGCGCGTGCCTTGACGCTGTTGCGTTATGAGGCGGTGACTGATGCATCGCCGTCTGTTATGCTGGCGAACACCGGGAATGCGCTGGAAAAGAATAACGCGTCCTGCATGTTTGCCACTGTTTTTTGCGGCATTCTGGATATTGCCAGCGGTCAACTGGTGTTTGCCAATGCCGGACACAATCCGCCGTTGACCGGCAACGAAAAATCTTTTGAATTTATGGAATTGAATAAAGGTATCGTTGTCGGGCCGATGGAATTGCAGGAAGCCAGTTTCACCGTTCAACATTCCGTGCTACTGGCCGGAGATACTCTGTTTCTTTATACTGATGGCGTTAACGAAGCCTTTAATGAACAGAATGAAGCGTTCGGCAATGACCGGCTCAAAGCCGTACTTGACGCTAATCGCGGCGCGGAACCTGAAGCGCTGATTAACGCGGTTTCCGGCGCGGTCACGGCGTTCGCCGGCCAAGCCCCGCAGTCGGATGACATAACCCTGCTGGCGCTTAAATTCACCGGGGAAAAATCATGAGCAACCGCAAAGTAGTTTTCCTGGAGGTAAATTCATCGTATTCGCATTCGATGTTGTCCTACTGCCTGATCCGGGCTTACACTGAACAGGAAGTTCCGGAATGGAGTTGGGGACATGTTGAAACCACCCTCAAAGGCAGTGTTCCGGATACGCTTGACGAGTTATTGAAACAGGCTCCGGATGTGCTACTCGCCACCGCGTATGTTTTTAATTTGGATTTTTTAAGGGAAGTGTTCAGCCGCTATAAACGGCTTTGTCCGGCAGTAAAAATTATTCTCGGCGGACCTTCATTTCTTGGCGATAATCGTTCGTTTCTGCTGGCTAATCAATTTGTCTCCGCGGTCGTGCGCGGCGATGAAAGTTCGGTTCCGGCATTGCTGCGTCAGCAGGGAAATTCTCTGCCCGAAACAATTCCCGGATTGTGCTGGATTGCGGCTGACGACAAATATTTTGATAACGGAATCGCGGCCTTTGCTGAAGATTTTGACGCTCTGCCGTCGCCCTGTGACAAGCCGTATATTCATCAGGATAAACCTTTTTATCAGCTCGAAACTTCGCGCGGTTGCGGCGCTCAGTGTGTTTTTTGCACCAGCTCGTGTTCGCCCGGCGTTAAATATTTTTCTCTGGAACGCGTCAGAAATGATTTGACCGCTTTGAAAACTAAGGGTTTTCGGGAAATTAGATTAATCGACCGGACTTTTAATGAAGATACTGAACGCGCCGTCAACATGTTACGTATGTTTTATGATGAATTTCCGGAAATGAAATTTCATCTGGAAATTCATCCCGCCAGATTAAAACCGGAACTGGTGGACTGCCTGAAACAAGCTCCGCACGGACAATTGCATGTCGAGGCGGGAGTTCAGTCATTCTGCCCG
>JBAYVM010000131.1:0-7420 GCA_041674645.1 Victivallaceae bacterium
ATCACGCCGTTATATCAATTTTCTCCTGGTGCACCTGGGGGCAGTTGCACTAATTATCGGAGCTTTCATTAGTTTTTTTTGCCAAAAAAAGTTTTCTTTGTTGATCCCGACAGACGGTATCAACCCTGCGGAAACGAAAAAACAACTAATAATTAATCCTGACGAACCACAACTAACGCTTCTTGACCAGGTCGGGTTCAATGTTTACTGTGTAAAATTTCATATCGATTACTTTCCCGTTGATACATATCAGCTTTATCAGAAAAATCAGTCAAAAAACAACTCTTCCCAGGCCATCCTCCTGAAGGCCGCAAAGATAAAAGATGGATTTTTTGATTTTGGTCAATATGGTAGAATCAAGGCGACAGAGCTGAAGTCTTCAAATGGTTTTCAGGGGTGGAAACTTTTTCATCCTCTCACGAAAGACCTTTTTTTGCTAGTTGCAAAACCAACGGACAAGCATTATTCGTGCAAACTTAAATTTGTCGCCGCGGATAAAAAAGAAACCTCTGCCGAAGCAAAGGTTAATCATCCCGCGGTGTTCAATAATTGGCGATTGTATTTAACGGACTATGACCATAAAAAACACGGTTATGTAATATTAACGGCGCGTTCCGACCCTGGCAGAAACTGGGTTATACCCGGTATCTGGATGCTCCTCGCGGGAATCTTCGGATTATGTTATTTCAGACGTAATACCCAAACACGCAATTATCAGGGTTTTCAGGGAGAAATATCCAATGGATTATAATATGTTGGTAAAGATACTGATTCTTACGACCATTGTATTTAACAGTCTGGCTGCGGCTTTTGCTTTCAGAAAAATGCAGAAAGCCGGGATGTCATGTTATCTCATCGCCTGGTTATTTAACGTCTCTATTTTTGTTTTAAACTGGATAATTGCGAAAGAACCGCCTTTTGGCAATATGTATCACGTGCTTATTGCTATTTCATTATGCTTTATGCCGGCATTTCTGCTTTTGAAATACAGAGACCGCTTGGACTGGCTTCTTGGCTACTTTTGTATAACTCCAGTCATTCCCCTGCTTGGCTGTCTGTTTATGGGAACTGAACTTACATGGCAAAGAATGCCGGCATTGCAATCGGCATGGTTTGTTCCTCATGTCGCGGCATATGTCTTGTCATATTCTCTAAACACCGTGGGTTTTATTTTATGCATGATCTACTATTTTCAGATATTTATTCTCAAGCGCAAAGAGCGTACGCATAACTATGAAGAGGCTATTTATAATGTTTTGCTGACCGCATTTCCGCTAATGACTTTCGGCATGCTTTCAGGCGCCCTGTGGGCTGAAGAAGCCTGGGGCGGATACTGGTCATGGGATGCCAAGGAAACCTGGGCATTAATCACCTGGTTTCTCTATTTAACCTATTTTCACTGTCACCAAACAACATCATTGAAGAAGTGGATATTGCCAACCCAAATTTTTGCTTTTCTAGCTCTTCTAACTACTTTTCTGATAGTGAATTTGTCTTTAATTCCCAGACTTAAAAGCCTTCTTCATGCATATGTATAAACTCATCGAATACTAATGTCAGCGCCGATCTAAGATGTCCACGCCGCAGAACTGGATTATTATTTTTTCAGGGCATCGTGAACGTTTTTGATGCCGTTAGAGATGGTTTTTTTCTGCCACTCAACAATTCCGTTCAGTTTTTCGGCATTTGCATAATATTTCAACGCTGCGTCATATTTTTTCTCGGTCATCATGATTGACGCGGAATTAATCATGGCACAGGCTCGGGAATAGCTGCATTTAGCGTCAAGAATTACCGGAACATCCGGATAATTTTGTTTAATGTAGTCAATCGTCATTTTCAGTTGATCATCGGCATTTTGTCCGGCATAATAGGCGGCTTGCGGTTTATAGCTGCAAACCAGGTCGTGCGTAGCATCAATTAACGCTTTATTGAACTCAAAAATCGTGAATTAGCATTGTTTGGCACAGACTGGAAGTTTGTCAAGGTCGGGGTCAAGTCCGACGCATACCAGTGGATTGTTCTTTGTCCAGGCGCGGCGTATTTTTTTCAATAAAAGTCATTTTGTGAGTCCTTTATGTTATTTAATTGCAGTCAAAGATAATCAGCGTTGGCTGGATTGCAAACTGGAACAACTAAATTTTTCTGACACTCTGTCCGGTTATCAGGCGGGGCGTGAATACTTTTTCTATGGTTTCACTTTTTGATTCAGACTTGATTGCGTTAAGAACCATTTCCGCAGCGGCCACGCCCAATTCTTTTTTGTATTGTTCTATCGTGCTCAAGCTGGGAGTTATCAGCCTGGCGAATTCCATGTTGTCATATCCTACCACCGACAACTGTTCAGGAATTTTAAGATTCCTTGCTGCCGCTTCACGATATATTTCCAGCGCAAAATAATCACAAAAGCAGAATACGGCAGTAAATTCAGCAATATGCGGGAAAAACGTTTTCGGATCGGGAAACGCTGTCGGCGTAATGCCTTGACTGGCGGAAAATTTGAAAAATGCTTGAGCGCGCGATTGATTCATGCCACCGATATAAGCGATTTTGCGATGTCCGGAAGAGATAATATATTCCGCCGCCAGTTCGCCGCCGCAGTAATTATCATTATACACTCCTGACAATCCTGAAATATGGTGATTGAGTGTGATAATCGGATATTCCTGGTTCAATTCCCGGAGAAAATCATGGTTTTCATTCGTAGCTGACACGGGAGAAATTATCAGCCCGTCAATTCCCTTGTTGCGCATGAAGTCAATGGTTTCGCGTTCGGCTTTCGGGTCGGAATGAGACACGGAAAGCAGCATGTGATAATTGTCTTTAATAATTGTTTCTTCGATGCCGCTGAGAATATTCTGCCAGAAGGATGCGTCAATGCCGCCGCTGATGACCGTGCCAAGCAATAAAGTTTTTTTGGATGCGATTGCCCGGGCATGAATGTTCGGAACATAATTTAAATCCTCAATTGCCTGCCGGACTCTTTCACAGGCGGCATCGGAAATATTATACCGTTTCGCTTTGCCGTTCAAGAACATGGAAGCGGAAGTCAGAGAAACTCCCGCGCGTTCGGCAATATCTTTTAACTTAACTTTTTGCTTCTTTATCATTGTTCTCTTTCTGCCGGTTAATTAGAAACCGTTATGCGTCAGGTTAGTCGCTTTATTAAGATGCATTTATAGAAAATAGACGCTGCCGGATTCATGGTCAAGTCCGAAAGCAAAAAGTCCGGTGATATAATTTTCGCAAAATTGTATATACCGTTACTTTTGAAAACGTAATCCTACAATTCAGTCAGGGATTTTTCCAGAAGTTCCAGCGCCAGCACCCACGCCACTGGAGCATTGGTCCAGCCGGTATAAATACTGGCTGCGCCGCCCTCGTAGCAATTTCCGCCGCCCCATTTTTTCGCCTGCAAGTCATACATTCCACGCCAGCATCCGTGAAATTGAAGTTCCGGAGTCAGGTCTTGAATGTTTAAAGTCATCTTTAACAGTTTTTCAAAAGCATCACGGTACTTTGTTTCTCCCGTCATTTTTGCCACGGTTTGCAGGCTTAGCAGCGACCAGTTGACGGTATAAATCATATCCGCCAGATGCGGTCCGGTTGGCGCTTCGAAATGTTCAGCGGGAATATTGCCTGTCGTCTGATCCATCTTCGCAATCAGTTTTTTTCCAAAATAATCAACCAGTTTGCGGTGTAGCGGTGCGTCCAGAAATGTTGCCGCAAAAGTCGCGCCAAGCAGGGCATAAGCTTCTTCACTGACAATAAAACTATCTCGGTTCTCCCAGAGATATTCATGGTATTTACATATTGTTTCAACATATTCAGGTTTAGGATTGTGTTTGTGCGCCATTGACAGCGCCATGCAAACCAGCGACCCCCAGTGCGGCAGATTCAAGCGTCCCCGCCAGACATTCTCCGGGTCGTGCCAGTTGTCCTGATCATTGGAATGAGGCCGTTTGAATGTACGCTTGAAACCTTCGACCAGGCCGTCTGCCAGTTTTAACGCCCACATTTTTAACTGATATTTCTTATCCAAATCAGGATATCTTTCCCCGATGGCAAGCTGAATTGCACAGTTCCAGCCATTGTCATCAAACCATATCGTTGGTTCCCATTTTATGTGTGACCAGTTCCAGGCGCCAATTGGATGTTTGGAAGCAAAACGGCTTAATAAACCGCTTTTAAAATAGAGGAAATCCAGGATGTTTTCGGCAATTTCACGGTAATGACTGTTGTTAAAAGTTTCAGAAGCCAAAAGAAACAACAACGCTGTTTCAAAATTGCAGTCAGCGCGTCTTTGCTCAAGAATACTGTAACCGTCAAAATCAGTCCAGGCCGGAAAGCTGGTATAAGTTTTTTCCCAGGCAGCATTATCTTTTGTCACAACAATGCGCTCTGCCACCCCCCAGCTGCCATCGGGCGGATTCATTACCCCGGAATTTATAAACCAGTGCAGGTTATTCTTTAACGCCGCTTCTGCCGCTTTGCAATCAATCATATTCAGTGCTCCAAAATTAGAAACTATAAAAAACTAATATTTTAAAACCGGCTAAATCGTTTTAGTTAGATTATACGGCCATCTTGTTAATTTGTCAATATTGATTACAAGAAATATTGGAAGTAGTCAGAGCGGTAAATGTATTCAGATGGCGGCACGCGAGTAAAAAGTTACCGGCGGCGTTGAATTATTTTTTATTCATGGCATCCTGAGTTTTTTTTATGCCGTTTGCGATGGATTTCTTCTGCCAGTCAACAATTCCGTCCAGTTTTTCGGCGTTCTCATAATATTTCAATGCCGCGTCATATTTTTTTTCAATCGTCATGATAGACGCGGAATTTATCATGGCACAAGCTCGGAAATAGCCGTTGAAGGCATCGTCATTAATAATCTGCACGTAATAATCCAATGCTTTGGGATATTGCTTCAGTTGTTGTAAACTATAACCTTGATAGAATAATTTCTGATACTGAAAATAGTTTCCTTTAGCTGAATTCGGCATCTGTCCCAGGTAGCTTATTGCAATCGAATATTTTTTCAGGTTGAACGCGGATATTCCGGAATAACAGCATGCGTATATTTTGTCGTTTTCTTTGAGTCCGGGAATATCTTGAAAGGGAAAAATCTGTAACGCTTCGGCATACTGTTTGTTTTTGTAATATGCGCCGAGTAATTTAATTTTAAGCGGCGCGATTAATTTGGTGTCCTGGCTGGATTCGGAGATGGCTTGTTGGAGAAAAGCTATCATGGCGGGATAATCTTTTTTCTTGTCACATACTTCGGCGGCTTTTTCGTAAAAATAAACAATATTAGCCGGTTCTTTCATTTTTCTGGCGGCATCTGCGCAGTTCTCCAGAGCTTCGTCATATTTTTTTTGTTTTAAATTGATGGAAATAATATTCCGGTAAGCGCGTATCACATCTTTCTGCTTAAGGTCAGGTATTTCAAACAGGCGTTCAAGCCATTTGGCGGCTTCATCATATTTTTTCAGTTTATCGAAAGTGTCCGACAAGGCGAAAATTGCTCTTGATTCGTCAGAAGAGAGTTGTGAAAAGTCAAGCGCTTTACGGAAATCGGCGGCGGCGCCATTGTAATCGTTTTTCTTAGCTTTCGCGGTTCCGGAATCATAAAAAGTTTTAAACTGTTCGGCGCCGGTTAAATTCAATACTGTTACCATGAACAGCAGACTGATAAGGTGTTTTACATTTATATATTTATTCATTTTGTCTATCCTTGCATTGCATCTGTCTATGAACTTTTAAGCTTATTCAGAAGTATAACAGGAATTAGCGGTTTTTCAAGAAACGGCAGCATTTTTATTTGTTTGGTCGCCTCGGGAATAGAGTTACAGTTTTCCCGGGAAGATGATATGCAGACATGAAAACAGGTAATCGGCGAATGACTGCCGTATTATTCTTAACCGCCTGCCTGTCGCAAGCGCCTGAATTTTGACTACTTTTAAAATTACCTCATAATCTTTCTGGAAAAACATAGTTTAGGAATTATATTCCAACTACTTGAACTGCTGATTTTAATGATAAATATAATTAATGGAAGGAATAACATGGCTGAATTCAAACAGATAAAGATTCCGGCTGGCGACAAGATTACTGCCAGCGCCGACGGAAAAGTTAATGTATCAAATAATCCAATCGTCGCGTATATTGAAGGCGACGGTATCGGTCCGGATATTACCAAAGCCAGTATGCACATTTGGAACAGCGCGGTCGAGAAAGCTTATGGCGGCAAACGTAAAATCTCCTGGATGGAAGTTTACGCCGGAGAAAAAGCCAACGCACTTTACGGGGAAAACACCTGGTTGCCTGATGAAACCGTTGATGCCATCAGTCAGTATCTGGTCGCCATCAAAGGTCCATTGACCACGCCTGTCGGCGGCGGAATCCGTTCGCTTAACGTGGCGCTGCGTCAGATGCTTGACCTTTATGTCTGTCTGCGCCCGGTACGTTATTTCAACGGCGTTCCGTCCCCGGTTAAACATCCGGAAAATACCGACATGGTGATTTTTCGCGAAAATTCGGAAGATATTTATGCGGGAATTGAGTGGAATGCCGGAACGCCGGAAGCTAAAAAACTCATTGATTTTCTGCAACATGAAATGGGCGTCAGCAAAATACGTTTTCCAGAGACTTCCAGTATCGGTATCAAACCGATTTCAAAAGAAGGCACTGAACGCCTGATGCGCTCTGCGATGAAATATGCTATTGAAAATAACCGGCGAAATGTAACGATTGTCCATAAAGGCAATATCATGAAGTTTACCGAAGGCGGCTTCAAGAACTGGGGTTACGATTTGGTGCGCAATGAATTTGCAGATGTGGCGATACCGGCTCCGGATTGCGACTGGAATCCGCCAGCAGGAAAAATGTTGGTGAAAGATTGTATTTGCGACGCATTTCTGCAACAGATATTGACCCGTCCGGAAGACTATGATGTGATTGCCACTATGAATTTGAATGGCGATTATGTTTCCGACGCGCTGGCGGCATGTGTCGGCGGTATCGGCATTGCTCCGGGAGCCAATATTAACTATGAAACCGGTCATGCGTTGTTTGAAGCAACTCACGGCACCGCGCCCAAATATGCCGGACAGGACAAGGTCAACCCGAGCTCACTGGTCTTGTCCGGTGAAATGCTGCTCCGCTATATTGGCTGGAATGAAGCCGCTGACCTGATTGTCGGCGGCATTGAAAAAGCCATAAGTGATAAAACGGTAACTTATGACTTTGCGCGTTTGATGGACAATGCCACCGAGGTGTCGTGCTCAGGGTTTGCCAAAGCAGTTGTTGCTAATATGGGGTGAGGTGTAAATTAAAGCGAAAAATTCAGACGCCGGAATTTTATTTCGTTTTCTGAATTTTCGCAACGAACAATAATAATGAGGAGTGTGTACAATGA
>JBAYVM010000132.1:0-7411 GCA_041674645.1 Victivallaceae bacterium
AAAAAAATGGGTTTCAATAAAGTTGTAATTATCATGAAGCACGGTCCAGCTTACTATCCATCCAAGTTAAAATTAGACGATATAAACGAAAATGAGTTTTATTATGGCGATTGCGCTGTTCAGGAAGCTCGCAAGAGAGGTATGAAAGTGGCATTTGTCTTCTCACCTTTTATGAATGGTCCGCAAGACGGGAAAATTTACCCTTATGATGTCAACAAAACGGAATATGACAAGATACAACAGGGAAAAATGAAATTAAGCGATGTCGGAGCATCTACAAAAACTTGGACCATAAAGAACTGTCCTGACCATCCTGATGTCAGACAACGGGCATTGGATGTAACCACAGAACTTATCAACAAATATCATCCAGATGAAATGTATTTAGACTATATCCGGTATAAAGACGGTTATGAAACATCCTGTTACTGCGATTATTCACAAAAACAAAAAGCAGAATTCGCGGCCAAACATCCGGAAATTAAAAAAGACAAATTGGATGACGCATTCGCTGAATACAGTATCACTGCGTTTGTGACAGAATGGGCAGCACTCTGCAAAAAACTTGACCCGAAAATCAAGACATCGTGTTATACTATGTCAACAGCAAGAGACAAAACAGGCGCATCGTGGGTGAATAACTATCCGCTGGACTGGCACGCTAAATATGTAAGCAGAAATGCAACCGGACCGGAATCATCACTGGAAGACACCGTTGCATTGACAAAATCCTATTCAAAATGGATAAAGTCAGGTGCGGCAGAGACCGTTTTAAGCCCGATTGTCGCGGCATACAATCCCAAAAGCGGGGCGCGGTTGCTGACAGAATTTAAAATCGTTTCTGATTTGGAAGACAAGGCAAATGTTAAATTCAAACGTGTGGAGTTTTACGAATACTCACAACTGCTGGAAGGCCCCAAGAAAGATTTAAAAATCAATCAGGATATGGCTTCCGGCATCAGCAAAGCGCTCGGCGGAACGTTCCCCGCCAAATAATTTCATAACCTCTTCAATCCAGCTGCTCTCGGCTGGATTGAATCAACTTCAAAGATTTTCTTTCTTGAGTCTTGAGCTTAGAGCTTGCGGGGTTATGCCTAATAATCTGGCGGCAATACTTTGATTGTTGCCAGAACGCCTCATGGCTTCTTTTACTAAACACAGAGAGGCTTCTTTCAAGCTTGGAAGCACCGTCAGGTCATTCAGGCAATTATCGAATGAACCGTCGCTTCCACCAATACCGTATGCGGAAGAAGTTTTGAAGTTTCTGGCGATGTGTTCACTGAATACCCTGGTTGACATAATTTTTGATTTATGGCTGCTGATTGCGTCATAAACCATGGCTTCCAGTTCCCGGATGTTTCCCGGGAAATGGTAGGATTTTAACAGCGTAATAAGCTCAACCGGGTATTGCGGCGTTTTTTTATTCATTTCGCGGGAAATTTTTTCAACCATAGTGTCCAGCAATATTGGTAAATCGTCTTTGCGTTCCCGTAATGGCGGAATATGGATGTGATGAGTTGAGATGCGGTAATAGAGATCTTTTCGAAATTTGTTATCATGCTGAAGCTCGAATAAATCTCGATGTGTTGCCAGAATAACCCGGGCAGTTGTGATATTGGCGCTGTCTGCGCCTAAAGGAGAATATTCCCGCTGTTGTAACAAGCGCAACAGTTTAACTTGTGACGCCACATTCAAATCACCGATTTCATCCAGGAACAGAGTGCCGCCGGAGGCTTTCTCAATCATTCCGGGACGATTGTTGACCGCACCGGTGAATGCGCCTTTGGTATGTCCAAAAAGCGTATCTGACAACATATTATCGTCAAGTCCGGCGATATTTACTGTAACCATTTCACCTTTGCATTTAGACAGCGCATGTAATGCCTGGGCAAACAGTTCTTTGCCGACTCCGGTTTCTCCGGTAATCAACACTGGCTGTTTACTTTGCGCAACAGCTTTGCAATATTGGAAGAGTGACAACATATATTTATTCTGTGTAATTATTGGAGCTAACGCTTCCGGCAAATCAGGCGTGTTTTCCATGAGCAGATGTTGTTGCAAACGATGATTTTCCCGTTTCAGTTCCCTTAATTCCATGCAATTGCGGACCTGGTTGATGAGTTTTTCTATATCCACCGGTTTTACGAGATAATCTATCGCCCCCAGTCGCATACATTCCACGGCTTTGTCCAGGCTGTTGACGCAAGTGGACATAATAACCGGCACTTCGGGGTAATCTCGAGTAAATTCGGCAAGCAAATCCATGCCTGAAATATTTGGCATTATCATATCCAGCACCACCAGTTCGATGCTTCTGGAGCGCATAATTTGTCTGGCTTCAAGGCCGTCCGCGCAGGTAATAATGTTATTGATTCCGGCGCTCAGCAAAACCAGTTCATAACTGCGCAGAGTATTCTTTTCGTCATCAACCAGCAGAATTGGCATCTCCGGATAAAGCCCTTCACTCATTGTCTGTCTCCTGTTTAATTCACTTTTGTAAAACGTAATCAGTTGTCGGCAGAATTATTTTAACGGTTGTGCCGTGACCGGGTGTGGATTCAATCTCCAGCCGACCATTATGTTCTTTTATAATGGTGGAGGAGATTGACAAGCCGAGCCCGGTTCCGCCGATATTGCGTTTGGTGGTGAAAAACGGGTCGGATATGTGGCGCAAGTCCTGCGGACTGATGCCGATGCCTTCGTCAGTTACCTGGACTACGACCTCCTCTGTTGTCGGCCAGCAATAACTTTTCACTTCAATTCCTCTGCCGGGGTTCGCTAGAGACTGGCACGCATTTTGAATGATATTGATAATGACCTGTTCGATTCTTTGCTGAACGCCGCGGATTAGCGGCAGTTTCTCCGCTGTAATCATATTAAACTTATGGGTTGAACGGTTAAGTTGGTTTTTCAGTAGAAAAATCGCGTTTGATAATGCATCATTGAGAGAAAATTCTTCAATCCGGCTTTCCGGCGTGTGGCGAACGTAACTTTTAAGGCTGTCAACGATTTTAGTAATGCGTTCCGAGCCGTCTTTTATTCCTGAAATCAAGTCGTGTAACGATGTTTCCAGCCGTTCTGCTGGAATTCCGCCAGGAGCAAAAGATTTTGTTTTCGCAAGGTAATTACTGATGACTGGAGTCGTATCGTTACAGATTTTTTCCAGCAACGCAATATTAATCCCGATGAAATTATTCGGATTGTTTATTTCATGAGCCACGCCAGCTACTAATATGCCAAGTGATTTCATCTTGTCAGCCTGGATTAACTGTTCGCGATGAATTCTGGCTTTAGTTTCAGCATGTTCCTGTTCGGTTATATCCAACGCCGCTTCAATCACGCCTGAAATTTTGCCACGGCGGTCTTTAATCGGGTAGGCGCAAACTTCGTAAATTCTTCCGCTACCCGCATGAATTTTGCTGCGCAGCATCTCATAATAGCCGGTCAGTATTCTTTGTGCCGGAAATTGATTGTTTGCAATGTCTTTACCGGCAAACCATATATCTTTCCATTTCTTTCCGACAAACCGCTTGCTGTTGATGCCAAATGTTTCTCTGGCGGCGCGATTAGCCCATTCCAGCGAAAGATTCAAATCATAGCACATGACAATTTCGCGCATGGCGTTTAGCACAGTATTAAGACGGCGGGTTGTTTGGCGCAGCCGGTTTTCAATTTGCATAATACTGGTAATGTCAATCAGAGCCCCCATAATGTATTGCGGTTTATTATCATAGCCGCGCAATAGCGCCTGATGTTCAACCAGAATTTGTGTTTCATTGGAACGGGTGACGATTTGAAAAGTATTGGCGCAACTGCCGCTTCCGTCTGAAATTAATCGTTTTTCCACTCGGTCGATGGTCAATGCCACCGGGTAATTTTGATTCGTAAATACCTCAAATGCCGTTTTCCCAACCACTGGCTCTTTGACTATTTTACTGGCAAAATCAGCAAATGCCTGATTGTGCCCAAGATAATATCCTTCAAGATCTTTATAAAACATGGGAATCGGAATAACATTTGCCAACCGTTGAAGGAATTCAAACTGTTCTTTCATTTTATCAAAGCGCATGCTTTCACTCAAATCCTCAATGCACCCAACTATTTTCTGCTTTTGATGCGGTGCGTTACTGATATACACCGCCCGTGCCAGCACCCAGACATATTTCCCGGTCTTCAGTTTAATTCTGAATGAACTGTTAAAAATGGATGTTTCGTCTTTGAGCAACTTGTTAAATTCCTCACGGACATGCTTTTTGTCCTGAAAGTGGATGCGCCGCCACAGAAATAATGAGTGAAAAGTTGACTTGGCGTTTTTATAGCCCATAAATTTTTCGACTTGCCGACTGACGCAAAACAGGTCGGACTCAGTGTCATATTCCCAGGTGCCAATGCTTATCGCTTCCAGAATCCGGCGTAAATTTTGCTCACTGTCTTTTAATCTCAGTTCTGTAATCTTTTTCCTGGTAATGTCTTGATTTATGCCTGATAATTTTTCCGGTTTTCCGTCAGCGTCAAACTCAATCCGTCCCTTAGCAAAAATGTATCTGATTTGACCTTTTGAATCAAATATTCTGAAATCAAAAGAAAAATTCCGGTTCTCTTCAGGATATTCAATAATTCTCTTGACTTTTTTCAGATCATCAGGATGCACATTGGCATATACAAGATTGAGTGATTCAGCTACGGTAAGATTTTTCCTGTTCCCGATAATACGCGTTATTTGACGCGACCATTTAAATTCGCCGGTCTTGAAATTATGATTCCAGTGGCTCAAATCGGCGATTTCCTGCGCCACGCTCAGTTCCAGCTCTCGCTCCCGTAAAGTTCTTTCGGAATCGCGTTGTGTTTGAATATTCCGGATTACTGTAACCACATATTCTTTGCCGCAGATAACAAAAGGCTTGGAACGCATATCGCACAAGTGACATTTGCCGACGGCAGAATAAATTTCCGCTTCGTAAAAAACTTCTTTCCCGGCAAGCAGTTTCCCGGTAATTTCCTCCACATCTGCATGTTTGAGAAAAGTTTCCTGCGGAGTAAGCAATTTCAGCTCTTTTTGAGTGTACCTGAATAACGCAACCGCCCTTTCATTGACTTCCAGCGTTTGGCCGATTATGCCGTGTTGACGATTAAGAATATTTATAATCAAACCGTCATGAACACTATGAAATACCGCTTGAAATTTTCTGGCATGTTCACGCATGGCGCTTTCTGAACGTTTCCTTTCGGCAGCTTCACGCTCCAAACGCTGATTTTTTTGCAGCGTTTGAGAAAGTCCGCTCTTTAATTGCGCTAATAACGTTTTGCATTCTGCAATATCAACGTCATCAGTTTTAAGTCTGTCAATCAGACTGCCAGCAGAACTCAAGAGCGCTGACAATTTTTCTCGGCCTTTGTTCTCTCCGGACATGTTCACCCTGCGCACATTACACATTAACTGTATTCGTTCATTACTTCCGCCCGTAATATATGCTTAAATAGTGCCTGACCGAAAACAGCGTTTTTTAGGATTTTCGTGACCGATTTTGTCAACAAATTTTGCAAAAATCACCCTAATGGCGACCACCTTGGAAATTGCAGTCAAAATTTTAGTAAAATTCACCGAAAAATGGCAGCAGGCAACGCCCGAAAAGCTTTCCTCGTTCCGGTCTAGTCAGATTAATTCAGTTAATGCGTTAAGCCGCAGTTCGTTGTTGAAGCCCGCGCTTGATTGCTTCTGAACGCGCTTGGTACTGTTTTTCTTTTTTTGCCAGCAATGCCCCAAGATGTTGGATGTTTCGCGACAAAACCGCCAGCGAAACATAGCGTCTGAATCCAATTATCCCTTTATCTGGACATTTGTCCAGTCCATGGTTTTCGTGCGCGTTAATGGCTGATTCGACAGCTGAATGACCTTTTTGCGCTTCCGAAAAAGCCTCCGAAGACTGATATTCTTTATCTGCTTTTGACAATCGACCTTTTTTAGGCAATGCCGCGACTTTGAGTAAGGATTCGAGCGTTTCCTTATTTTGAGGAGACCAAAATCCTTTGTCAAAACTGCATGAAGCAATTGTCGGGAATTTTTCGAGAGCTTCGCGCATTATATCAACGGCAACTTCTGAATCAGTTTGTTTCGGCATAACTTTGTGGTGCAGCGTAAAACCGTTGGAATCAGTTACCAAACACACCCGCAGTCCGAGCTCCTGGCTAATTCCGGCCTTGCCTTTCACAATCCATTCGGTATGCGGTTCGAACACGCTGAAAACTTTTTCAGCATGCGGGATTTTTTCATCGCCAAAGACGCGGCGGCGAATCTGGTCTTGAAAAAGCTGGGCGTATTGAATATACATTTCTATCTCCATAGCGCTGTGCACGGGCGAGAGCAGATTTAATTCCTTGATGGCTTGAATATTGACTGCGGCCTTGCCAACCAGTTGGGCGGCATAATCAACATAGTCAGCATAGCGGTTCTTGAGTTCCTGGGCGCGCTGAGCTTTTTTCTCTTCATCTTGGGACGTTGAATGCCGCACATTCTGTACCGTGCGCAATTTACTTTTGCATTTGCCGATAAGGCTTTTGAGCTGTCGCCAGCCGGAAAGTCCCAAGTCATCGCAAAGTTTTGCGGTCAACTCAACAGTTTTTCTGGTGGCATCATAAAGCAAATTGGCATCGGTCGGATAATGAACATTGGTCTCAACCACAAAGCTGTCGCAACGGGTTTTTATTGAATTTTGATCTTTTTTTTTAACGAGCTTGTGCCCAGCGGCAACCACCAGGGTATTGATTTCGTCGAGCAGTTCAGGAGTCAGCAGTGAGGCGTTGTCTTTGATGGTCTGCATCGGAAATACCGGTTCTTGGTCCCAGGCGGTTATTCCGAGCATCTGGCGCATCTGGCAATGATTGTTGGCAACATCATGAAGCCGGTCATAATTCATGTTGCCGTTCAAACGAACCGCCCCCATGACCAGAATTTTCCATAAATCCATGCCGCGTCGGCCTGTTTTTGAATTATTCACGCGTTGCTCGAGCAATGCGAAAACCTGTTCGCGCAGTTCTGGATTGGTATAAATAAATTGCAGACCCTTGAGCAAGTGCGGCATTTCATCGCGACTCCTCTGGTCGAACTCGATTTTTGAAATATCGAACTCGCCAAGAACCAACTGATTTTCTATAACTTTTCGCATCATTGTCTCCGAAGTTTTGTTGTGTCATGTGAAAATAACCAGCCCAGAAATAAGCCGCCAATAATGTAGCATATCGTTGATAGAAAACAAGTTAGAATGCATTTTAATGCAGTAATTAATCGTGTATTTTCGGGATGCGGGGAGAATAAAGGACTGCTTAGTTAAAAAAGTTCAGAACTTATGTTTAAGGATAGATAGCTATTTTCAAGGGGTAAGCTCACGAAAAGTCCGCTTTCGGTCAGGCACTA
>JBAYVM010000133.1:0-7365 GCA_041674645.1 Victivallaceae bacterium
GTGTGAGCTATTAATAAATCAGCTTTTTTCATCCACAGTCAACCTTATACTCTCGCGTTTATTTACTTTATCAACAGTAACATAGCCGTTTTTACTCTTTTATCAATACGGCTTTTATTCTTCTTATTCCCCGACTGGAGCTTTCTTCTTTTTTAATTTCAAACCGGCCAAGCTCGCCAGTGTTGCCAGCATGCGGACCGCCGCATATTTCTCTGCTGAAATCACCGACCGAGAAAACTTTCACCATTTCGCCGTAACGTTCGGAAAACAATCAGATTGCGCCGTCTGCCTTGGCGGCTTCGACGGTCATTTCGCGACATTCCACCGGCAGGTTTCTGGCGATAACGTCATTAACTATTTTTTCTACCGCAGCGATTTGCTCAGTTGTCATTTTGTCTTCATGGCAAAAATCGAAACGCAATCTTTCAGCGGTAATATTCGATCCGCGCTGTTCAACATGAGTTCCCAACACCTGGCGCAAAGCCCGATGCAGGAGATGAGTTGCAGTATGCAGACAAGCGGTGGCATCGGAATTATCCGCCAGCCCGCCTTTGAATTTCTGTTCCGCGCCTTTACGGGAAAGTTCCTGATGCGCCTGATAGGCTTTTTCGAAACCTTCGCGATCAACCACAAAGTCGTTCTCAACCGCCATTTCTTCAGTTAATTCCAACGGGAATCCGTAGGTTTCATAGAGAAAGAAAGCGTTTTTGCCGCTGATGACCTTGCGTTGAATATGTGCCGGAACTTTGGCTATCAGTTTTTCAAATTCTTTAGTTCCTTTTTCCAGCGCCAGCGCGAACTGTTTTTCTTCGCGTTCCAGTTCATCTTTAATTCTATCATTATTGGCTTCTAATTCAGGGTATACGCTTTTATAATTTTCAACAACAACAGCGGCCAAATCAGCCACGAATGCGCATTCAATACCAAGCTTGCGTCCTTCGCGGATTGCGCGCCGGATGAGTCGGCGGAGAACATAAGACTGGTCAACATTACCCGGAGCAATTCCGTCCGCGATTATAAAGACCGAAGATCGGATATGATCGGCGATAATTCTTTCAGAATTGCACCGTTGAGCGGGCGTTTCAATGCCTCTAACCTGGTCTATCTGCTTAAAAATCGGTTGAAAAAGTTCGGTGTCATAACAACTTGATTTGCCTTGCAGCACTGCGGTCACCCGTTCAAGCCCCATGCCGGTGTCAACATTTTTCTGCGACAACGGCTCAAATTCGCCAGCCGCATTTTTATTATATTGCATGAATACATCGTTCCAGATTTCAACCCAGCGTTTGTCTGAGGGGTCGTAAACTTCCGGGGCATCGCCACCGCCAGTCCAGTAGAACATTTCAGTATCCGGTCCGCAAGGGCCAGTCTGCCCGGCAGGCCCCCACCAGTTGTCTTTTTTCCCGCATTTGGCAATGCGTTTTTCTGAAACGCCCAGCCGTTTCCAGATATTGAATGCTTCCTGGTCAAACGCTGCGTCTGCATCCCCGGCAAAAACCGTTACCGCGAGCTGACAAAGTGGAATATTCAGCCATTCCGGGCTGGTCAGAAATTCAAAACTGTATTCAATGGCTTCCTCTTTGAAATAATCTCCGAGCGACCAGTTGCCCAACATTTCAAAAAAAGTCAGATGCACAGCGTCGCCGACTTCATCAATATCCCCGGTGCGAATGCACTTCTGAAAATTAACCAGTCGACACCCGAGCGGATGCGTTGTTCCCTGTAAAAATGGGACCAGCGGATGCATACCGGCAGTTGTGAACAGACACGTCGGGTCATTCTCTGGAATTAAAGGTGCGCTTTTTATGGCTTTATGGCCTTTGCTGACAAAAAAGTCAAGATATTTTTCTCGAAGTTCTGAAGCTTTCATAGTTTTTTAAGATGGTACATCCGTATTAGTTTGTTGATTATTATATAAATCCTTTTTAAAATGCTGTCAAAACTAATTTTTTCAAATTTTATTAGACTTTTTTATTCAAATCACTAACAAAATAATCTAAAGTGCTTGCGTTTTTTATATAAGACATTAACTTTGTAGTTATCGTTGAAGTATATTAAGTTAAAACTCACTCAAAGGAGACGGAAAATGAAAAGAATCCTGATAATCGCTGTAATGGCTCTGGCTATGGCATTTGTCGCTACTGGTTGTTGCTCATGGTGCAATAAATCCGGCAAATGTTGTAGCAAAGATTCCGCCACAAAATGTGCTGCAAAAGCCGATGACAGCAAATGTGCTGCAAAAGCCGATGACAGCAAATGTGCTGCAAAAGCCGATGACAGCAAATGTGCTGCAAAAGCCGATGCTCCAGTTGCAGCTGCTCCTGTAGCTCCAGCCGCAAAATAAACATCCGATATTTAAAGCCCTGTCATCAGACAGGGCTTTTTTTTACCAACAATCATGAAAAAACTCTTATATATTGAGGCCTCGCCGCGCAAATCGCGCTCATTGTCCACACAACTGGCGGAAGTTTTCATTGAAAATTTTCTAGCCAAAAATCCGGAATATTCATTAATCAAGCTTAATCTCTGGTCGCTGGAACTGCCGGAATTTAATGAAGCTGCCACTAATGCTAAATTTAAATTTCCGCACGGACAGGCAATGACTGAAGCCGAAAATGAGATATGGTCAAAGGTCATGGCGTTGTTCCGACAGTTTAAGTCTGCTGACAAATATTTGCTCAGCATTCCCATGTGGAATTTTCTGTTTCCATATAAACTCAAACATTATATTGATCTGATTACTCAACCCGGATTGAGTTTTGAAATATCTCCTGAAGGCGAATATCGCGGCCTGGTTACCGGGCGCCCGGTAATGTTAATTTATTCCAGAGGCGGCGACTACAGCGAAAAAGAAACTTCCGCACTGGATTTTCAGCGGAATTATTTGCGTTTTTACTTTCAATTCATCGGTTTTACGGACATCCGGGAAATCGTTGCCGGGCCGACACAAGGTGATGTGAAAATTGTTGAGGCGGTCAAACAAAAAGCCATCAGTCAGGCCATTTCAGCCGCAGGAGATTTTTGAGTTCTCATGGAAAATATTAACCTCATGAATAACAAAACGACCGCCTCATCAGATTGCTTGTTATCTTTTTCGCCATCAGCCGCGCCGGACGCGGAAATACTTATTCTTGGTTCCATGCCAGGCATCGAATCACTCCGGCAACAGCAATATTACGCCCATCCGAGAAATATTTTCTGGAAAATCATGGGAATTATGTTCAATTTTGACGAAGCTCTACCTTATCCGCAACGCATGGAGGTTCTGCTACAAAACCGGATTGCGCTTTGGGATACAGTTCACAGTTGCGTTCGTTCCGGCAGCCTGGATTCAGCCATCCGACAGGTTGAGCCAAATGATTTTGAAGCATTGTTAGAACGCTGTCCGCATATCCGGCGAATATGTTTCAACGGTCAGGCTGCATCCAACCTATTCTTCAAACATACCGGAAAAATGAAATTGCCACAGCTTGAACATATTGTGCTGCCATCCACCAGTCCGGCCAACGCCGCAATGCCTTACGCAAAGAAGTTATCTCTCTGGGCGGCGGCAATTAAGCCATGAACAGGGAAACGTTTATTTTTCCCTGGTGACGAGAAAATCGATAAATTCCAGCAATAATTTACGGTATTTATTGCCAGGAAAAGATTTGAGAATAGTGCGTGCCTTGTCCGCAAACTCATTGGATTTGTCGAGAACAAATTTTTCTGCTCCTGATTGCCGCATCAGTTCTCTGACCCGTTCAATCGCAGGCCGGGAATATTCCACCATCCCAATCAGGGCATTGAGTTCTTCACGTTCTTCCTGACCAATCATTTCAAATGTTTTCAATAACAGAATAGTCGGTTTTGCTTCAGTCAAATCAGCGCCGATACTTTTTCCCAGTTTTTCAAAATCACCGAAAACCCCAAGCCAGTCGTCGCGAAGTTGAAATGCAACTCCGGCAGCACAGGCAAATTCGCCAAGATTAATAATTTCCGGGCGATTCAGATCAGCACAATCCAGCGCAATCGCCCCACCGGCTTCAGCACAAAATCTCAAAAGTGCGCCGGTTTTCATTGCCAGCATGTCAATAACTTCGTCCGCAGTAACGCTTCGCCAGCCGCGCAGCGGAAATTCCACATCCAGCGCTTCGCCGGAAATCAATTCGCGGTTAACCAGTTCCTGCAAACGACGGCTGAGTGAAAGCACCACCGGAGCCGAAACCCCGTGTTCAACGGCCTTCAGCAACATATTGACTGCCCACCCCTGCTGAATATCTCCAGCTAAAATCGCTAAATCGCGTCCAAATTTTTCAGACTTATCACCTTCAACCAAAAACTTTTCTCTGGAATATCCGGCAATTTCACAATGCGTAGTTGCCAGGCCGCGCCGGACTTCATCATTGTCAATAATGTCATCATGGACCAGCGTCCAATTGTGATAAATTTCAACTGCGGCCGCAGGATAAACCGCATCTTCCGGCTTGCCGCCGAGCAAACCGCAGGACCACATAACCAACGCAGGACGCAAACGCTTGCCGCCTCTGGCTGGATAATCCATTACCGCACCGCGCAAATAAGCGGGCTTAATGGTGTCAGGAAAATTATCATTAATAATAACCTGATTAATCTGCGCCGCTATTTTATCGAGTCCGTCAAGCATTTTATCGCCTTTATGAAAAACGGGAGGCAGAGCCTCCCGTTCACAAATTACTTAATCATGCCGGATTTACGGGCATAATTGAAAATTCCGCCGGCATCGATAACTTCTTTCACCGCGCCCAGGTCTCTGGTCGCATAAATTTTACCGGTGGCAATGATTTTCACGGTTTTCCTGTCCAGATTGATTTCCACTTCATCCCCGGTTTTCAGCAGTTTTCTCAAACTTTCTTCTGATTCAACCGGAAAAACTTCGCCAGTGGCAATACAGTTCCGGAAGAAAATACGGGCGAATGAGTTGGCGATAACCGCTTTACAGCCGGCCGCGCCAAGACTTATCGGCGCATGTTCGCGACTGGAGCCGCAACCAAAATTATTGCCGCCGACAATAATCGGATAGTCGGTTTTTGTCTTGCCTTCCGCAATATAACGGAGTTTGTGTTCGTCCGGAAGTCCGCAGAGCGCATAACTGCCGAGTTTTTCGTACTCTTCTTTAATTGTCGGCACCAGATTCAGATACTGTGCCGGAATAATTTGATCGGTATCAATGTTGTCACCGACAACAAAGACTTTGCCTTTTATAATATTATCCATAAAATCTCCAATTGGTTTATTTCAGAAACTCGCGCGGATCGGTAATATGCCCGGTAATTGCGGAAGCCGCCGCAGTATAGGGCGACGCCAATATTGTCTGGGAATCTTTTGAACCCATTCTGCCGGGAAAATTGCGGTTGGTGGTGCTCACGCAAACCTCACCGTTGTTGCAGCGTCCGAAAGTATCCACCGGGCCGCCGAGGCAAGCCGCGCAGGACGGCAGCGCAGGATCAATACAACCCGCTTCTTTAAAAATTTCCACCAGCGTCTTGCCTTCAATGCTAATTTTGCGCAAGGCGTCGGCCACTTCAACGGTTGACGGAACCAGATAGGTTTCCACCGTGACTTTCCGGCCTTTCAGCAGTTCAGCAGCGAACAGAAAATCTGTCAGTTTTCCACCAGTGCAGCTTCCAATATAGGAACGGTCAATCTTGACACTTGACGCGTCTTTGGCAGTTTTGACATTATCCGGAGAAAACGGCAACGCCACCACTGGCGCCAAATCCGCCGCATCATATTCATAAACAGCCTGATATTCCGCATCATCATCACTGTAGAAACAGTTGAACGCTTTGTTGCTTCTGGCGCGGACATATTCGAGCGTCTTCTCATCCGCGGCAATAATGCCGTTTTTTCCGCCGGCTTCAATTGCCATGTTACAGATGGTCATGCGTTCTTCCACGCTCAACGCGTTAATAGCGGAGCCGGCAAATTCCATAGCGCAATAAGTCGCACCGTCAACTCCGATGTCGCCGATGATGCGCAAAATAATATCTTTAGCTGTTACGCCTTTCTGCAGTTTGCCATTTATTACGAATTTAATGGTTGGCGGAACTTTTATCAACAGTTTACCAGTGCCCATCACAAATCCAGCATCAGTATTACCGATGCCGGTGGCGAACATTCCCAACGCGCCGTGGGTGCAGGTATGAGAGTCAGTGCCGAACAATACTTCGCCCGGACGGCAATGTCCTTTTTCCGGCAGAGTCACATGACAAACTCCGGAATAAGTTTCATCAGCCGGATCGTAAAAATATGGCAAGCCCTGTTCCTGGACAAATTCGCGGAGAACGTCAACATTCCGGTGACATTTCTCATCTGCGGTAAAAATGTAATGGTCGGGAATGATGACCACGCCTTCCTTACTCCACACTTTAGCTTTAGCGCCGAATTCACGCTGAAAAACCCCGATGGTACCTGGTCCGCAAACGTCATGGGTCATCAAGACATCGGCATTAACCCAAATGTTATCACCCGGGTTGACGGTATCACGTCCGGCGGCATGCGCCAGAATCTTTTCTGTTATGGTCATTGCCATTGACTATCTCCTAAAATTAGTTCTGTTTCATTTAAAAGTTAATAACTTACAACAACTTTCGTTAAAATAAAAGCCCGGCTGCGCAAAAAACGCGCCGGTTATTGCAACAAAATCAATCAACTGAGGTTTCCGCGGCAGGCAGGGTTAAAAACCCCGGTGTTGAACTCGCTGCTGCTTGATTTTCGGTTCTTCCAAATACAAGGAATACCAAAGCTCACCCAGACCGGCATTGGAAAACTGTTTAACTCTGCCGTTGGCAAGTTTTTCCCAGTTTTCCTGAATGGTTGGATCATCAGTTTTCTTCTTAGCCTGAACCAATATTTCCAGCGCCTTGTCAATCTGTTCTTCCTTAACCAGTATCCACGAGTACAAACCGTAAAGCAGAACGCTGTCTTCGCCCTTGATTCGTTTGATTTTTTTAGCAAAAAACTTATGCAGTTCCGGATCCTGTTTCTTGTACATCCGGGCAATCTTCATTGCCACCGCGCGAGCATCAAACATCATCGCATCATCCATCAACCGGTCAACTTTTTCAAAATCCTTGATTTGATAGTAGAACATCATCCGCATCGTATTTATCTGTTTTTTCAGCAGAAAATTCCATTTAAATAATGGTTCCATCTCTTTCGATGCTTCCAATGATTCTAAAATCGAGTCGGCCTGATCTTTTTCCAAAGTTTTCTGAATTGCTTTGATATTGCCGCCGGGCTTACGCTGAAATACTTGAACTTTACGATTAATTTTATTCTGAGCTTCAGTCATAATCGTCTGAATTTTTATGTTAATCTTGTTTGCATTGCGTTTTATCAGCA
>JBAYVM010000134.1:0-7354 GCA_041674645.1 Victivallaceae bacterium
ATTTTTGGGATTATCAATTAGTTTGGGATATTCAGCAGTGGTCATGGGGAATCGCTGTCGCTCACCTTTTAAATTATGCGATTCCAGCAATTGCGTTGCTGATTAGCTTGTCTTTTTACAAAAACCTCCGGTTGATGTGTTTTGCTCTGATATTTATAATCTTATATTTTTCCGGCAATCCTTTTTTCTTCGCAGTAGTGTTTGCGGGACTGTTGATTTGGGCCTTATGTCAATGGATTGCGGATTTTATCAATCAGTTTAACAAACACGTCACTCGAGGACAAACGGAAACTGCTCCGGATAGTTAAAATGAATAAGTTTTTAACCGCCGCGAAATAACGTTAAGCGCAATGTGCTACTGGGAATTTTAACGGGCAGTTGGGAATAAATTTTCACTAGTGGGATGGCATTGGTTTGATTTAAGTAATAACTGGACTATTTTAATAAGCTTTATCAAAGTCAGCCTGATGTTGTCATTAAGGTGAAAAGACAGAAAAATTAACATAATAAATTGGAAGTATCAATACTCCGGAAGTAAAAAAACGACATGAAATATCAGTTATTGATTGTTATTCTGCTCTATGCTTTTACTGAAGCGGCGGATTTGCTGTTGGGATATCTCAATTTGCGTCATTTGAAAAAACACGGACAGGATATTCCCCCAGAATTTGAAGGTTCAGTTACGGCCGAAGGCATAGAAAAAAGCCGCAACTATACTTTCGTAAAGTCTAAATTTGAGTTATGTTCCTCTGTATACAATCAAATTATTACTCTGGTATTTATTTTCGGCGGAATACTCAATTACTACAATAATCTTTTATTTGACTGGCAGGCGGAATACAACTGGCCGTTTTTCCTATGGGGTTTGATTTTTATTATGCTGCTCAGTTACGGGAAAAGCATTTTGAGCGCTCCATTCAATTTGTATAATATATTTGGCATTGAAAAACGTTTTGGTTTTAATACGATGACGTTTAAACTCTGGCTGTTTGATACGGCAAAAGGGTTTATTATCTCGACAATTATTTTTTCTCTGTTGCTGACTGGCGCGTTCTGGCTGGTGGATAAAATGCCGGGCGACTGGTGGCTGCCAGTATGGGGATGCTTTTTATTATTCAGCCTGGTAATTATTTACATTGCGCCTTATGTGCTGGAACCGATGTTCAATAAATTCACGCCGCTTGATGATAAAAACCTGGAGAAAATAATAAAAACCACCTTACAACGGGCAGGAATCAATATTCGCGGCGTTTATAAAATGGACGCGTCAAAGCGCACCCGCCATTCCAATGCATATTTTACCGGATTGTGGCGGGTCAAACGCATTGTCGTGTTCGATAATCTGCTTGAAACGATGAGCAACGAAGAACTGGTTGCGGTGCTGGCACACGAGGCCGGACACTGTAAGAAACATCATGTGTTTAAGAACTTGTTACTTTTTGAAGCGCTTTCCGGTGTTGCGGCGTTTGGCGCTTATCATGCGCTGAAATATGATTACCTGACCAGACTGTTTGGACTGCAACATGATACATTCTTCGCCAAACTTATTCTGCTGGGGTTTGTCGCTACTATCTTTTTCTGGACTGTTTCGCTGGTGTTTAATATGATTTCTCGCCGGTTTGAACGCGAGGCGGATGATTTTGCGATGGACGTTATTGGCAGTGGCAAGCCGTTGGCTTCGGCATTAGTTAAGTTGTCAGCCGACAATCTCTCTAATATTCACCCGCAGCCACTCTACGCGATGTTTCATTATTCACATCCGCCCGAGTTGGAACGGGTGCGGGCGCTGAATGCCGGCCGCAGACAGTCTTGAGCTGTTTTGGCGATTGTGGAATAATTTACATTGAGAATAAGTAAATCGGTATTTTACTCTTGCACTTGGCATCTCGAGGAGTATATTAAGGGGATTTTTGTGGTATTTTAAGGTCTGCTGCGGCAGCAAAGATAACGAATAACTCAGGAAGGGGATAGCCCATGAAGAAGAAGGTATTGCTGTTTGGTTTAATTATTTCGTTTGCGTGTGTAACAATGTTTGGCGCAGGTGCGGACGTTAGTCCTGCGGCTCAGAAAGCTAATGCCGGCGGTTTTGACGGATCACGTCCGAATCAATTGTCCACGACGCTCAAACAGGTCGGACGTTTTGTGTTGTTGTACATTCCCAACCGGGTAATTGACACCACTGATATTTTTACCATGGAAGCTGGTTTCGGCGGTGTGTTTGCCGGAGAGTTTTCAATGACTCAGTATATGCAGTTTGGCGGAGAGAATGGCACCAGTTATTTCCTCTCTAAGGGATATGCCCGTCAATACGGCGGCGGTTATCGTCAGGCGACTCACTTCGGAATGCTTTGCTGGATGAGAAAAGTTGCTTATGTTGAAGATACATTTGGCACCGCGAGAAGCTGGGTTATTGACAATCCGAGTTTCGGCGTTGCTGATTGGCGGCTTGACGCCTATCGCGATAGAGATGTTGATTTCTGGGCAATTGGTGGAAGATTCGGCTGGTTGATGGATTTTGCGTTTGGAATTCATCCATTGGAAATTACTGATACTGTACTTGGGTTTTTCTGTTATGATTTGATGGATGACGACCTGAAATAACCATCGAATTTTAAAACGTAAATTAATAAAATTACACCAGCCATCTCAGTTTGATGGCTGGGTTTTTAACAATCTTCCGTCTGGCTACAAAACTTTATTGACTTTAGGTCTGAACCAAAAGTTATGTTTCTGACATCAATTTAGTCTAAAAAAGGACATTGCGTGTTTTTATGATTTCAGCCCGGTTAAACAAAAAAGACATCAAGCAGCTTCTCAAAGAGAAGAAATATGATGATCTGCGCAAGAGTTTTGCCTGCACTGATCCTGCGGACGTGGCTGATTTGCTGGACGAACTGGATTCAGAAGAGCTGGAACAGGTTTTTTCAATCCTGGATAACGAAATGGCATCGGAAGTTATTGTCGAGATGGACCAGGACGAGATTGAAGACATTGTTGAAAATATGCTGCCGTCAAAGCTGGCAGGAATGATTCAAGAAATGGCGCCGGATGATGCGGCGGATTTTTTGAAAGAGTTTGACGCAAATGAGCAGAATCAAATTCTACATTTGCTAAGCCCGACCAAGAAAAAAGAATTAAAACTCCTCGCCAAATATGATGAAGATTCCGCCGGCGGACTGATGACTCCGGAATTTTGCGCGGTGTCCAGCGACGCTACAGTTGAACAGGCGATTAATGCCATGGCGGCGGCCGATTTTTCCGACCCGGTTACTACCGTTTTTTCAGTTGACCGGGAAGGGCGGCTTAATGGTTCTATTAACATTTCCGAGTTGATTTCCAAACAAGGGAAAGCTTTAATCAAAGATGTTGTTGACAGCCGTCCGGTGTTTGCCACTGTGGATGAAGATGGCAGCGTTGTGGCGCATAAAGTGCGTAAATATGACCTGCTGGTGATTCCAGTTGTTGATAAAGATCAGAAATTGCTCGGACGGATTACGATTGATGATATTATCGATTTTATTGACGAGGAAGCCGCCGAGGATATGGCAAGAATGTCCGGAGCGCCCGATATTGAGCATAAAGAATTTTCCCCACTGGCAATCGTGCGACTGCGTCTGCCCTGGCTGTTGATTACCATGTTTACTGGAACTATCGTAAGTTTTATTGTTCAGAAGATAATGGACTTGCCCAGCGCCGGCTATCTGGCGGCTTTTGTTCCAGTCATTCTCGGGATGGGAGGAAATACCGGAATGCAGGCGACGGCCGTAACCGTTCGCAGTATAGCTCTGGGAGAAATTGAATTTTCCAGTCTGGCCGGAGTGTTCTGCCGGGAAATTATGGTAGGGGCGATAATGGGATCGGTGTGCGGAATGTTAATTGCCGGTGTTGTTTGTGTAAATATTTCGCTGTTCAGCGCTACTGCAGTGCTGCCGGCATTTTTAGCAAAACTGGTTCTGGTAGTCGGCATTTCGATGTTTTCCGGAATGACATTTGCTGCATTTACCGGAACGATTCTGCCTATTGTTCTGCATCGTTTTAAAGTTGATCCGGCCGTTGCTTCCGGACCGTTTGTATCGACTAGCAATGACTTGTCCGCTTCGTTGATTTATCTGGGAATGTGTTATTGGCTGTTGAACCTGTAGGCGGGAATTTTATCTATGGCGCGATATGAAGAAAAAACTTTAAACTGGTTTATTTGCGCGACGGTTCTTTCAGTCGCGTTTCTTATTTTATACTGCCCATATCAGTTGGGCGGCAGGGAATTGTACTGGCAGGAAGGATATTATGCGGCGCAGGCGATAGAAATGGAATTTATGCCGCCGATGCCGCTTGCTCACGGAGTCGCGCAAAACTCTTATCCTTTATTTCCCCTGCTGGCATCAATTGTTTATAACGAACTTGGTTTGCCGATAGAATTGACCTTGAGATTGATTTCCGTGGCGGCAATGGCTCTCGTCGCGACGCTGGTCTGGTTTGCCGCAAAGAAGGCTGGTGGCGCGCAAGCGGCAGCAGTGGCGGCGGCAATGCTGATAAGTTCAAATATTATCATTGAGAAAAGCATGGATGGCTATCCTGACATGTTAATGTTGTTCTTTTTGACTTGCGGTTGGCTGACCTGGTTTACATTTGGCGCCGGGCACGGAAACTGGAATCTTGCCTGGGTGTCAAGTCTGTTTTTCTGCGGTCTGGCATTTTATACCGGAGGATTTCCGGCGATGTTGTATTTTGTGTTGCCGCTGGTTTTCATGCGCCGTCCGTTGACGGTATGGCCGAAGTTGCGTAAGCCTGGCTTTTTCATCGGCTTGGCAATATTGGCCGGCTTTGTCATGTTGTGGGTCATGCCGCACCTGATTTTTGCCAACACGATACCATTTCAATATGTCTTTTTTGAAGACCGGTCGTTTTATGGCTATTTTGAACATCTCATTGAATTCCCGCTGGATGTGCTGGTGAGATTTCTTCCATGGACGTTTATCGCGTGGGCGCCGTTTTGCGTGGCGTATCACCCGTTGGATAAAACTCCGATTTTCAGCCGTTATTTGCGTACCATAATTCTCACACTTTTTTTTGCTTTGTGGCTGAATCCATATTCAGAACCGCGGGATATTATTTTGCTGGCTCCGGCGTTGGCGATTATGACTGGAATTAATTACTGGCTGGTGGTCAGGAGATACGGCGGTTTAATGTTGAAAGTGTTGAATATCTTGCCCTGGGTTTCGATAATCAGCGGCATCTTAATCTTTGCATTTTATCTGGTGCCTTCCGATTTGTGGACTAATCTGGCGGCGATGTCCAGAGGCTTGGAATTTAAAAATCAAACCGGACATTTTGTCATCGGCATGGTTGGCGGTTCTATCGCACTGGTTTCCGGAATGTTGCTGCTGTTTGTCAGGCGGAAACCGCCATTGTGGATTTATTTGTTGATTCTAATCTGCGGCCCATTATTATTCTTTTGGACGGTTTCCATGCCATATCGGGCTCAGGAAGCCCAAAAAAGGACATTCGGAACCGAGTTGCGCAAAGAGCTCGACCGGGATGGCGCTTCGCCGAATGAAGTGGTTTACAAGGGCGAAATTCTTGGTCTTTACGGCGAATGTTGTTACATGGGACGGAAAGTCAGAAAAATTTCCGCCCTTGAAGAAATGTCGAAGGAGAAGAAAGTTGTCTATCTAATCAGTACGGAATTTCCGCAGCTTCCGGAACGCAACTGGAAAAATCTCCTTCCAACTCAAACCAAATACCGGGACAAACGAATTTGTTTATGGCGCGGCGAGAAAATTGACAACAAGGAGCGCCTGGTAAAATGAGCGCTCTTGATGCAGAAATTAAACCGGCATTGTGTACCGCGACTCCTGACTTATTAACAAAATTTGTTGAAAGTTTGCGCCAGCCGTCCTTCCGCTCTGGCCAGTTGGCGGATTGGATTTACCGGAAATTTGTCCTTAATCCTGACAAAATGAGCAACCTGCCGTCCGTATTGAGAACGCAGCTGAATGAATCTTTTACCTGTTGCTCGTCCAGCGTTGAAACTACTTTGACCGCCGCCGATGGAACAGAAAAACTGTTAATCCGGCTTGCTGACGGCGAAGCGGTTGAAATGGTCTTAATCCCGTCGCTGGAACGTATGACTTTTTGTTTAAGCACTCAAATCGGCTGTCCGGTGAGATGCCGTTTTTGCGCCAGCGGGCTGGATGGACTGGTACGCAACCTGAAAACTAATGAACTTCTGGAACAATTATATCATGGCATTGCCAGGATTGGCCGTTTGCCGGATAATCTGGTATTTATGGGAATAGGCGAGGGGTTGTTGAATTTTGATAACCTGGCCGAAGCCTTGAATGTTATTACCGCCCCGGAATACATCGGCATGTCGCCGCGCCGACTCACAATATCCACCAGCGGCTATGTGCCGGGCATGCGTAAACTGGCTGAGCTGGGAAAAGAGTTTACGCTGGCCGTATCTTTGCATGCGGCTGATGATGCCACCAGAGAAAAACTTATTCCGGACGGCTTGCGTTACCCGATTGCTGAAATTCTTGAAGCTTGTGATTACTATCAAGAAAAAGTCGGACGAATGGTAACTTTTGAATATACGCTGATTGCCGGGATAAATGACCGTGAAGACGATGCCGCCAAATTGGCCAGACTCGCTAAAAAACATCATGCCAAAATTAATCTGATTCCGTACAACGAGACCGCCGCCGGTTTTAAACGCCCCGCGGATGAAATAATTTTTCGTTTTCGTGATGTATTGGAAAGCGCCGATGCAAAAGTCACTCTCCGCATGGAGAAAGGCTCGAAAGTCAGCGCCGCTTGCGGCCAGCTGCGCGCCGCCAGAAAACATTGAAATATTGCGCAAAAATTTTAGCGTACAAGCTGATAAAACTCTCTGATATGTGCCAAAAGTTCGAGTCGTTCTTCGGAAATACCAGGCGTTTCCATTGAGTTCAGTGATTCAATCAAGTTAGCCGCAATCTTTGCTGGAAGCTCGAACCGTTCATTTGATAGCGCTTCCGCCAGATTAAATATATCACCGGCATGCTTTGCAATGTTAATCCGTATTTTTTCAGAAGGATTTTCAATCTTGCTGAGTTCGCTGTATGCCAAAGCTTTCAGTGGAATCAGACCTTCAAGAATAATGGTCGTAATTCCTTTAACGACTGTGGTGTTTGAACAGATGAAGTTGTAGTAGTCCGTATCAAGAATAATGGCGGACAGACTGGATTTTTCGTCTTCGGCATCCAGCACGGTAAAGTCGTAAATCCAATCTTCGGCTGGCTTGTCGGAGGCAAGTTCCAGCTTTGCCGGGAAATCTTCATTCTTAGGTTTTACAAAACGGAAAAATGAAGAACGG
>JBAYVM010000135.1:0-7317 GCA_041674645.1 Victivallaceae bacterium
AAAAAGCTAAGATTATTTCCGGTTTTTTGTTTTTACAGAAAGCATTGGCAAAATAAAAATTTACAGATGTATTAGATATATCTACTCCCATGCTTCCAGATGATGGTTCAGGTTTGACTTTGTTGCAACTGGCAGTTGCAAGAATAATAGAAAAACACAGCGCTAACATTATAAGTTTTATTTTCATAATTATCCTTTGCGACCATTGGTGGCAAACTTTGGCTTTTGTGTTTTTGCGCAATATTTCATTGTTCATTCCGCCTCTGCTTTGCTTTTTTA
This sequence comes from Victivallaceae bacterium, assembly GCA_041674645.1. Classification (GTDB taxonomy): domain Bacteria; phylum Verrucomicrobiota; class Lentisphaeria; order Victivallales; family Victivallaceae; genus JBAYVM01. Next base: position 280 of record JBAYVM010000135.1, read on the forward strand.
CTCCAGCGTTTTATTAAAACTTAAATATAATCTTTCACGCAATATTATCAAGTTCAGCAAACGCCAATGCTGCTCCCGGCAATCTGTTAAACGTAAAATCGTAAAGAACGTAAAAAAATATTTCACCGCATAAGACGCTGAGGCATTCAGAATACCGTCTCGCAGAGCGAGCCAACTACACCGCCATTCGCAAATCTTCGCGTTCCCCGCGCCTCCGCGTGAGACAGTCTTTTCGCCGGTTTAAGGCTAAACCTGGCGCTACTAAGCGGTTTCGACGGAGCGAAACCCAGGAATCCGGTTTTTACTCTTTTATCTTTCAGCTTATCCTGTCTTCGCGGAACTCAGTAAATGTGCCTAATTGAACGACGTTTTGCGAGAGAATGCCGCAAAGTAGCTTGCGATCTCCGAGCGCAAATGGCCTTCGTTTCATGCGTTCGGAGAACGCATACTACTGAAATAGCGCAAAAAAACTCAATCTACACGTGAGACCGTCTTTCGCCGGTTTAAGGCTAAACCTGGCGCTAATTTTCTCCGCTGAAGGATTCCATGATCTTGGCGTAAGTTTTGAAGTGGAGTTTGGCGTAACGCCCGAGGGTTTCCTGACCACGTTCCATGACAATCTGCCGCGCCATTTTTTCGACTGCGGAGCTGGCGCCGCGCGGCAATTCCAGTTTCAGTTCCGCGCTGAGTTTATCCATGCTGCGCAGGAACATTTCACGCGCCAGGATTGAGGCGGCGGCAACGGCAACGTCGCTTTCCGCTTTTGTCCGCTGCTCCATCTTAATGGTTTTGCCGTTTTTCATCAGAGCGTTTTTTATCAAATGTTCAGAAGCGAACTTATCTGAGAGCATTCGCGGGCATTCCGGGGCTTTTTCGAGCAGGTTTTCAATCACTCTGGCGTGTCCCCAGGCCAACATCCGGTTGAGGTTGCCGACATTGGTGTACATCCGGTTATAGGCTTCCGGGCCGATGGCGACCACCGAAAATTTGCCATTAACGGCATCCCGGATTTTCGGCGCCATCGCGTAAATCATTTTCGAGCTTTTGATGGCTTTGGAATCTTTCACGCCGATTTTTCTGAGCGCCTGAACATTATCATTATCGGCATAAACTCCGGCGATAACCAGCGGGCCGAAAAAATCGCCTTTGCCGCTTTCGTCGATGCCGCCGTGAGGCGAAAAAGGTTCCTCCGGAGCGGCGGGAGTTTCCGGATTTAATATTTGTTCATAACCGAAACCGGCGGTTTTAAGAATATCCGGTTCCAGCACAAAAGTTACAAAATCTTCCGTTCCAGCGCCTTGCACCGTCATTTTTCCGCTGTGATAGGCGACAATATTCGTCTTATCCTGAGCGGCTTTCCAGTGCGCGTAAGGCTGTTCGCTGAATTTCCAGCCGCGGTCTTTGAGATATTCCGCCAACTGCGCCAGCTGTTCCGCGTTAACGGTGCAGACATAAGAATTTACTTTTTTTACTTTTTCAACTGAACTCATGAGCATCTTTCCATGCAAATACCCGGATTGGTTTTTGATTGCGGCGAATTTTCTTTCAATGTGGGAGTTGACCTCCGGGCGACGAACGCTTTATTTCTTTCTTCAATCATACTCAAATCTCCATGGCCACGGGCGTTGCATTTTGTCAATATATTTTATGTTAGCCGAAGAGTCATTCCACTCTTCTTTTGCATTTGCAAGTTTTTTTACAACGGGATTATTTTCTATGTAATTATAAACGTAGCTGAATTGTTTTGATGACCTGACCCTGGTTTCGTAAAATCCAGTTTGCCATTCAGCATCATGCTTTTCCAAATAATCATGGGTATTGTTGCTTACCCACATTTGAATTCCGGCGATTGTCTGGCTTAGCGTTTTGCCGCCAACCGGCGCAAGCAAAGCATGCCAATGGTCAGGCATTACCACAAACGCCGCAAGAATAATTTTACCTTGTTTTACATAAAAAAGTAAAGCTTCAGAAATTATTTCCCGTTGTTCTGGCAGCAACAACGGTTTACGGGGTTGAATGCATTTACTCACAAAAAAAGTGTCGCTTCCATAGTAACGGTGCTGACGCAGGTTTGCCGAATGATAGATTGTGTCAACCATTTTCAGCAATCCTGTTACTTATGAGAATTCGCCGCCCGGAGGTCGGCTCCCACATTGAAAGAAACTACATTATTACTTCTTTCTTGCCGCTTCGAGTTCGTATTCCGGCAATTTCTTGTCCGCGAATAACGGCTTGATTCGGGCAAATCTCTGGAGTCCGTTAATCATTGGAACGCCAGGCCATTCTTCGCCAATCAGCGGACGGACATATTTCAGGAATTCATCCGTAACGTCAGACTTGCACGGGGTAAGCCATTCTTTCGGGAAGAAACGTTCGGAATTCGCCACCAGTTCCAGCGGGGCTTTGTCGTAACGCACCTGATAAATCAAGCCAGGCTCACGGAGAATAGTGGACATGTAACCGCCTTCTCCGGCGGCGGCCAGTTCAACTGCCTTCTGTCCGGCGCGATAAGCTTCGTCCAGGTCAACAATTGACGCATAGATGGATGTTGAACGCTGGTCAGTACCGAAAGTTTGACCTCTGGCGCTGCCGCGGGCTTTAATGCCGTTTTTATTCAAATAATTGACGAGCGCTTGTTGAACCGTCGTCTGGCTGGCGCCGAACTGCGCATGACCAAAACTGTCTTTGGTAAAACCTAAATCTCCAACATCACAGCCTTCAGAAACCACCACAACAGCGCGGCCGCGCTGTTTAACGGTTTCATTGATTTTGTCCGCCATTTCCGCCATGGTCAGGCCGGCTTCGTAGATAAAAATCAACAGCGGCGTTTCGCGTTTCGGGTCGGCCAGACGGGAAGCGGCGGGAATATAACCGATTTTGCGTCCCATCGCCTGAAGCACCAGCACCGGGTCGGCCGGGCTGGAACCGCGATTTTCCTCTTCCGCGTTCTGAACGATATGACTCCAGTATCTGGCGACAGAACCGTAACCGGGAGTATGGTCAATGAGTTTGAATTCGCTGTCGCCGACGTCATTGTCAATGGTTTTCGGAACCCCGATGCCAATCACATCCAGGCCGCGTTCCTGCGCCAGTTTGGCGACTTTATTGGCGGTATCCATCGAGTCATTGCCGCCGTTGTAGAGAAAATAACCGATATTGTGCGCTCTCAGAACTTCAACCACCCGGTCAAAATCTTCATGCTGATTAGCTTTAATTTTATAGCGGCAGGTTCCAATCGCCCCGGCCGCCGGAGTATTGCGCAGCAATGCGATTTCATCGGCGTCCTGAGCTGACATATTAATCAATTCTTCCTTGAGCACGCCTTCAATACCATGCCAGCCGGCATAAACAGTTCCAATTTTGTCCGGGAATTCTTTGGCGGCTTCAACAACGCCGCGCAATGAACTGTTAATCACTGGCGACGGGCCGCCGGACTGTGCGATCAGTAAATTTCTTTTCATCTGACTTCTCCAGTTTAATTATAAATTCCGTTTATGATACTTTGTAAATCTATTTAACAAATCGGCGGTAAATATAAAACCAGTTGGCTGATTGTTCAATATCAAACCGCAAAAAGCCGTCAGTTTTTCCGGCGCACAGGTCAACGGTAAATTGATATCACGTTACACACCGGAACTGGAATCAGAATACCTGTTTCAAATGGAGGTGGGCCGCGATAACAAAAAAAGAATTTACCTTATGCAGATTCCATTGTATTTCACTTGTTTTTATGTTACGTTATTCACAGCTTGATGAAGGAGTCATGGTTTTTATGTTTATCTGAGCGTCAGAATGTTAAATTCCGGCAATCTGCCGAATCTAAATATTATGGAGAAACGTAATTATGTCCACAGACCTTAATAAAAGCAACGAAACTACGCTTGAAACCCGTGAATGGCAGGAATCTTTGGAAGAGGTGCTTGAACGTGAAGGGGCGGAAAGAGCATGCCAATTATTATCGGAACTTTCAACCTTTATCCATGAACGCGGGGTCAGGATTCCATTTACCGCCAATACTCCCTATATCAATACAATTCCGGCGGATAAACAAGCGCCGTATCCAGGTTCCAAAGAAATAGAATACCGGATAGCCAGTGTGATTCGCTGGAATGCAATGGCTATGGTAGTGCGGGCGAACAGAGAAGAAAAGGGCATTGGCGGTCATATTTCAACTTATGCTTCAGCTTCAACGCTTTATGAAGTCGCCTTCAATCATTTTATTCGCGGAAAAACCGAAGATCATTCCGGGGATCTGGTTTATTATCAAGGACACGCATCCCCGGGAATTTATGCCCGGGCGTTTCTGGAAGGAAGATTCCCCATCGAACAAGTCAATAATTTCCGTCACGAGTTGCATGATTCTCCCGGGCTTTCCTCCTATCCTCATCCGTGGTTGATGCCGAATTTCTGGAAATTCCCTACCGTATCGATGGGGTTGGGGCCAATTCAGGCAATTTACCATGCCAAATTTATTAAATATCTCGAAGACCGTAATCTTAAACCGAAAACTGACCAGCGCCTCTGGAGTTTCCTCGGTGATGGCGAAACAGACGAACCTGAAGCGCTTGGCGCGTTAACCCTGGCCTCCAGAGAAAAACTGGACAATCTGATTTTTGTGGTCAACTGCAACTTGCAGCGGCTTGACGGTCCGGTTCGCGGCAACGGCAAGATTATTCAAGAATTGGAGGCCTCGTTTCGCGGCGCCGGATGGTATGTCATAAAAGTGGTATGGGGAAGCGGCTGGGACTCGCTTCTGGAGAAAGATTCGGAAGGACTGCTCGTAAAAAGAATGAACGAAACGGTTGACGGGCACTGGCAGAAATATGTTGTCGAAGATGGCGAGTTCTTTCGTAAAGATTTTTTCGGTAAAGACCCGCGTCTGCTGGAAATGGTCAAACATCTTTCCAATGAGGAACTGAAGGAATTGTCCAATATGGGGCGCGGCGGTCATGATCCGGGAAAAGTTTACGCCGCCTACAAAACCGCCGTCGAATACAAAAAGGGGCCGACAGTAGTTTTGTGCCAGACCATCAAAGGTTACGGTCTCGGGCGCGGCGGAGAAGGAATGAATATGACTCACAACCAAAAAATTCTTAATGAAGAACAGTTGCTGGAATTCCGTACCCGTTTCGGCATTCCGCTGTCTGATGATGAGGTAAAAAAGCTCCCGTTCTACCGTTTTTCGGAAGGTAGTGAAGAGTATGAATATCTGATTGAGCGTCGCAAAAAACTTGGCGGATTCAATCCTGTGCGCGAAGGCATGCGAAACAAATTGTCTCTGCCGGAAACAGCGACATTCGCAGAGTTTTTTGAAAGTTCCGGAGAACGGGAAGTTTCGACAACCATGGCCTATGTGCGAATGTTGTCGAAAATGCTCGAAGATCCAAATATCGGCAAATATATCGTGCCGATTATCCCCGATGAAGGCAGAACCTTCGGCATGGAATCACTTTTCCGGCAATGCGGCATTTACTCCCATCCAGGACAGCTTTACGAGCCGGTTGACATTGAAAATCTGCTCTATTACAAAGAAACTACTGATGGACAGATTATTGAAGAGGGAATTACTGAAGCCGGTTCATTGTCCACCTTTATTGCCGCCGGAACGGCTTATTCAAACCATAATATCAACATGATTCCGTTTTTCACTTTTTATTCCATGTTCGGTTTTCAGCGCGTCGGAGATTTAATCTGGGCAGCGGCGGACAGTTGCTGCAAAGGCTTTCTGGTCGGAGCCACTTCCGGTAGAACAACCCTGGCCGGGGAAGGGCTTCAACACCAGGATGGCAACAGTCAATTACTGGCATATCCGGTTCCAAATCTGGTTTCCTATGACCCTGCGTATGCGTATGAAATCGCGATTATTATTCAGGACGGCATCCGGAGAATGTACAGCGAGAATGAGAATATTTTTTACTATCTTACCGTTGTTAATGAGAATTATCACCAGCCGGCAATGCCGGAAGGAGTTGAGAAAGGCATTCTCAAAGGAATTTACAAATTCCGCAATTCAGAAAAAACAGCTACAACAGCCAGGGTGCAACTATTCGGCAGCGGCGCAATTCTCAACGAAGCCATCAAAGCCGCCGGCATCCTCGAAGAAAAGTATCAACTTGCCGCCGATGTCTGGTCGGCAACCAGTTACAAAATGTTGCATAATGATGCGCTGGACATTGAACGCCTGAACCGCCTGCATCCGGAGGACAAGCCGCAACAGCCTTATATTGTTGAAGTCTTGAAAGATGTCAAAGGACCGTTTATCGCTGCTTGCGACTATGTAAAAGCGGTTCCATTAACGATTGCCAACTGGATTCCAGGTAAATTTACCGTCTTAGGCACTGATGGTTTTGGCCGAAGTGACGGACGAGAGTCATTGCGCGATTTTTTTGAAGTAAGCGCCGCTCATATTGTGATTGCCGCTCTTTATGCGGCGGTTGAAGATGGACAGATTGGCAAAGAAATCGTCGCCAAAGCAATCAAAGAATTGAATATTAATCCGGACAAGTCCAATCCATTACTGTCATAAACGGAATTGTGCGGCCGTGAAGAAATTATTAAAAAACTAAGAATATCAACGGCAGGTGAAATTATGGATAGTGTTTTCAAATTACCAAAATTGGGAGAAAGTGTCGGAACCGGCATTGTGGCAAAAATACTTGTTAATAAAGGTGATACAGTAAACCAGGACCAGAATGTGCTCGAAATTGAAACCGGAAAAGCAATTCTTGAACTTCCGTCGTCGTTTGCCGGTATCGTTGAAGATATTCTCATCAAGGAAGGCGATGAAGTTGCCGTGGGGCAGAAATTGTTTTTAATTGCAGAAACCGGAAACAAACCAGCAGAACCGGAACCAGAATCGGAGATTGAAACTCAGGAGAAAAAAGTTATTGCGCCGGAACCGGAAACCAGAATTGCGCAACAGAAATCTGTTTCCGCGACAACTGACATAAATAAAAAACTGACGCCAGCTGCGCCTTCAGTGCGAAAATTTGCTCGAGAACTCGGACTCAAGGTTGAAGATATTCCTGGCACAGGACC
>JBAYVM010000136.1:0-7314 GCA_041674645.1 Victivallaceae bacterium
CCGCCGCCGCCTGGCTGGCCGCCGCAGTTTGCAGGTCTATTTTTGCAATCATATCTTTCGGATCCTGCTGATCTGGCAACAGATTTGATGCCTGGCGGTAAAACTCTTTGGCTTGAGCCAGATTGCCTTGTTTGTAAAAACTGTCCGCCTGTTCAATCACATTGTTGTATTGATTTACCAGCCGGGTGTAGTCGTCCTGCGATTTTTGCGCATTTTCAGCTATGGTTTTATTGTACTCGCGATTCCGTTTTCTCGCTTCGTTCAGGGGAACGGTTTCCCATAGTTTTATAAACAGCGCCGCATAGTCGTGACAATTCAACTTTTTCATATTTTCACGGATAATCGTCAGTTCACTGTCTGATACTCCACTCGTTCCACGCTCAAGTCCTTTGACGCCATGGAAAAATAAATATTCTTTCAAATAGGCATATTGTTGCACGGTGGACAAACCTTCAAACTCTTCCCGCAGTTTGTTAATCATTCTCGTGTCTGGAGTGGCATTTTCGATACAACGCCAGTAAGGAACGTCGAAATACCTGCCCATAATTTCCAGTGCGCTCAATTCGACCAGCAAGCGCAACGCATGATATTTGCCCTGTTTTTTGGACAATGAATAATCAAATGCCAGGCCGTTTCCTTCAAAATAGAATCCGACCGCCCAGCCCAGTTCCGTTTTGCGCAGATTAATTGAATTGATGGTCTGTACGCCGGAGATATAAGTTTGAGTTTGATAATCCATTAATTGCAGGTCAAGGGTCATGCGTGATACGCCGGACTCGGCTTTGTAGCTGGTTCCACCATCATAGTTGTAATTTGAACCGAAATTATCTCCAATATTGGCTTTGGTTTTAAGGTCGCGTTTCTTTTCAATTAAATCTTTATCGAACTCGGTAATGCCGCCGGCGATAACAATTTTGGGCAACGCGCGTTGGATGTCGCCGCCAGTGGTGGTTTCGCTGATAACATAATTAGGATCGAACGGCACATAAATTACCGTTGCGCCAATTTTATTTATGGACGAGCTTAACATGCCGGAAACGCTGTCTGGAAGCTCTTTTTCCGCTGTTTGATTGCTGATGACTTTACTTTGCACCCGGACCGGATTGATATTGTACGCTTCAAGCATCAGGCCAAATTTTTTCAGGGAGTTATCATAAGCGGTCTGCTTTTCCACCGCTTTGCCTAAATCTTTGTCCATGTCTTTAATTTCCTGATCCTTGATGTCACCCCGGAACCATTCAACCAGGGCACATGAACACAAAATAAGTGTTGCGCACAAGCCTAAAACCAACATTCCTGCGTTTCTCAACCATTTTGTCATACTTGATTTTTTACCATTCATTGTCTTTACCTGTTTCCCATACTGATTTATATTTTGCAAGTTTATTGTTAACAGTTTCCAGCATCTCAGCCAGTTTTTTATTGTCAGGGTCGGCGGACAACGCGGCTTGAACTGCCTGAAGCGCCTGCCGGTAATTAGATTGATTGAACGTGACATTTTCGGCGGCAGCAAAACGCTGTTCAGCTTCGGCGCTCAATCTGACGCGCTGTTCTGCGGCAACCTGTTTCTGCTGGTTTAAATTATGGATTTCATTCAGCTTTTGCACCGGATAATGTTCTCCGGGGAAAAGCTCATGGGCTTTGGTATAAAATACCGCCGCTTCCTGATATTTCTGTTTCCCAAATAATTCATTGCCGGCTGCGACATTGGCTTTAAACGAATTTACTCTAGCTTGCAACTCTGCTTTCTGCTGCCGCTGTTGTTCTGCGGCTCTGGCAATTTTTTCTTTATTTTCGGCTTCCGCCTGGCGTTGTTGGTCGCGACTTTCTCTCAAACGGTAGCGTTCTTCAATCGCCAGCCGGGCCAATGATTTGTCAATTGGAACGCTCAACCACAATTTGATATACAGGTCTGACAGTGTGACGCAATTGTTAGCGCTCATTTCGGTGCGAATGATTTTTTCCTCAAATCCTTGAATAGTCGGAACATTTTTTTCAACATCATATCCGTGCAGGAATAATAACTTTTTAATTTTCAGCGCCTGGTTGCTTTCCGGCGTATAAGTAAACTCATCCCGTAGCCGGTCTATCATCTTCTGGTCAGGAGCGGCGCCTTCAATACATTTCCAGTAAGGTACTTCAAACTGTTTTCCAATAAGTTCTACCAGACTGAATTCAAGCACGGTTCTTAACGCCGCGTTAACGCCTTGTTTGCGCTTGAGTTCATAATCAAACGCGGCGCCGTTGCCCATGTAGTAGCCATAAACTCCCCAGCCCAGCTTATCTCTAGTCACTAAAATCGAGTTGGAAACAATCACTCCGGGGAAATACGCTTGAGTTTTGTAATCCATCATGCTCAAATCAATTGTAACGCGGGACAGACCGCTGCCAGTACTGATATTTCCGCCGCCTTCGGCTCCGGCCCAGCCGCCGGACGCTTCCATTTCCCGCTCTTTTTCAATCATGTCTTTGTCGAAGCCGGTGATGCCGCCGGTGATAACCACTTGCGGATAAAGCCGGTTGATGGTTCCGCCGGTAGTCGTTTCGTCAACCACATATTGCGCGTCGTACGGCACAAAGACCAGTGGCCGTCCGATTTTGCTGATGGTGGTCGCAATCATCGTATAGAGATCGCTTGGAACATCTTTTTCCACGGTCTGATTGCCAATGTTTTTGCTTTGTACCGGGGTTTTAGGAACCCCGTAGCCTTTCAGCATAAATCCCAGTTTGGCCAGGGATTGTTCAAAAACAGTTTTTCTCTGTTCCACGCGCATATCTTTTTCCAGTTCTGTAACTTCTGCGTCGGAGGTTCCGCCGGTAATCCATGCGCATGAACTTAATGTAAGCATTAAAATCGCGGCGTTGCCACTGATGAGCAGAGCGGCAACCAGGCGATTAATTTTTTTCTGATAATAATCCATAGTTTAGCTTTATTCCACAAATGTTTTAACTTTTCGAACTTTGTAATCGGAACTGTTGATGGTGGAATCACCCACGGAACCACCTTTCGCTTCGACTTTTTCACGCTGTTTGGCTTCGACAAAAACATTTTTTGTTCCGGTTGGATCAACTCCGCCCTTGTCTTTATAAACTTTTGCTTTGTGCTTTACTTTCAGCGCTTCAATAAAATCGTCGGATTGAACTGAAGTTTTAACTTCCCGCACCAAAGCGCTATTAACCGTAACATTGCCGATGCTGGCGCCGGCGCGTGATTGTCCGGCGCTTTTGACGGTCGGAACGCCACCGGGAAAATCGTTGACTTTCACCGAGCCGAGCGAGTAATTGCGCCCTTCCGCGTCCACATTTCCGACATTTACATCGGTAGATATTTTTTTGTTATCGACTCCGCCTTCAACCGCGCCGACTTTTACCACTGAATTTGACGCGTTGATTGAACCGGCGCGGACTCTGGTTGAAATGTTGGCATTGTTCGCTCCGCTGACGTTGACTCCGGTATTTACAGTGGCATTGCGGGCATAAATATTGGCGCGGGTATCGGTTTTGATGCTGGAGTTGTTAATATATGCGTCGTCGGCTTTTATGCCGGTATTGACATTGGAATTTCGCGCCTGAACTGTGCCGCTGAACCGGTTGTCAATTTGACTGTTGTTAACGCTTGAGCCACGGATTTGCACCCCGGTATTGACATCAGAGTTGTTGCTGGCGTTGACGGTGACTTTTTCGTTGGTATTGGTGATTTCGGAATTTGTGACGCTGGAACCGCTCCGCGGCATGGCGTGAAGCGACAAGCTGAACAGTAGTGGTAGACAAATTACCCGCAACAATGTCATACTCTTTCTCATCCCGCTCTTTCCCTTTTCCTTGATATAGTTATAATTTACATGAAATTTCGCAAATTGCCAAATGGAAAACAGATTTTTAAATTGCCGGAGCACAAACTATTCTAAAGCCGATGTTCTTTTTGCTGCTTTTGTAATCGAAACTGTATCTGGCGGAACACATCATATCTTCAACATTGCTGGTAAAACTGCCGCCGCGCAACACTTTGGTGCTGTCAATAGAGTTTTTCGGACCAACCGGGTTTTCACAATCAAAACTGAGAAAATTATCGTCGTGCCAGTCGTAACACCATTCCCAGACGTTGCCGAGAGTATCATGCAAGCCCCAGGCGTTGGCTTTTTTCTGTCCGATGGAATGCAGTTTGTGACCGCTGTTTTCATCATACCAGCCATAATTGACCAGTTCACCCATGTCATTGCCAAAATAATATCGGCTGTCGGCGTTGCCTGCCCGGCAACTATATTCCCATTCCGCTTCAGTTGGCAGCCGGTAAACGTAACCCTCCGGCAGTCTTTTCGCGGTGCGTTCAGCGGCAGTCAACCATTTGCAGAATGCCATGGCGCCCTGCCAGGTTACTCCGGACATTGGCATTGTCGGGTCGCCCCAAGTAATGCCTGAACCAGTTTTCATATTGAATTCTTCATTTACCGGACAGTCTTGACTCATATAATTCATTCCTTTTTCCACCTGATACCGCGCTTTATTGTCGTTTAAGGTCAAAGAAATCAAATATTTAGTGAATTGTTGAATCGAAATTTCATTTTTTGCAATCCAGAACGGCCGGGTAATCTTTGCCCGGTAACGAATTTTCGGATTATTTTTGTCCGCATTGAGCGGGCCGGTCAACACGCCCGGCTTAATCGGCAGGAACGCAATTTCCAGTTCCGGCACAATCCACAGTCCGTCAGCGGAAGGCCCGCTGTACATGCCTTTTTTTAACGCTTCAATTTTGTTAATCATCTGTTCCAGACGCCTTTTGGTCAAAGGCGAAATAAACAAATTTTTATCATTCAATATTCCAGTCAAACGGTTCAACGCCTCATCGCAAAGCACGCGTGGGTCTTTATCTTTTTCCTGCTGTTCGCGATTCTTTACCGCCGTCCAGTATTTGCGCGTAGCCTCCGTCATGGCGTCTTCAAGCAGACTGCTTTGACGCTGTGACAGGGATTTTGCGAAAACCACCAGCTTAATTAATTCTCCCACACTGCCGTTGCGTTCAATGCCATAAAACATTCTGCCAGCAAGTTTTGTTTCGCCTTTATTCAGCAACGTCAACGCCTGGTCAAACTGTTTTCCCGTGTCCTGTGTGTTGGAGGGAATGTCCAGCGTCGACTCCGGTGGCGGATTTTTCTTTATTTCTTGAATCGCTTCTCTGATTTTTTCAAACGGAGTTATTCGTTGCATTTCGCGAAACGCTTCAAACGCGGATTCGTAATCTTTCCGTTTCATCTTGTTCAGGCCCTGCTCAAGAAATTCGCCCGGAGTCATGGTTAATTTTTCCGCCAGCACTGCAATCATGAATGAAACCGGTTCAGTGATTTTTTCACCCGGATCGTCAAACATCCAGGTATCAAAACTTTTTTCCAGTTCTCCGGTATCCTGAGATATGTCAACCATTTTTGCCACCAGAATCAGCCGGTCGCCCTGAGTTTTTAATTCGCCGGTAATGATATATTCAGCTTTGATTACTTTTCCCAGCTCAGACGGGCTGAGTGAACCGCTGGAATTAATATTCTTCTCTTTCAGCACTTTGGCAATCTTGGCCCTGGTAACCATCCGGAATTTTCCCGCCTGGACCAACTTGCTTTCCATCTCTTCGGCAATGCTCCAGCCGCCGATACCTCTTTTCGCCATCGCCGGGGAAATCGTAAAATCATGCACCGCAACCCATGGCTGGCTGCTGGAATCTTCGGCAATACACGCCAGAGAAATAAACGCAGCTAAAATAATTAAAAACTGCCGCATTGAACAACCCCTTTTTTAATAAAGTTTTCAGACTTTTGTCCAAAAACATTGACCAGTCTGTGAGTTATAACAATTGTAAAGTTACTGCCTGCCGGCAAAAAATCAAACAAAATCATCAGGATGATTACAAAAGCAGTCCGAACTCATGAGCGCGAAGGCAGAAAATCCATATTCCGGCTAATCAATCAGTGACAAAGAAATGCGCTGCCGGTCGCGGTCAATATCCACTACCGTTACCGTCAGCCGGTCATGAACTGAAACTACTTCCTGCGGGTCACTGATGAAACGTTGGGCCATTTTGCTGATGTGTAACAAGCCGTCATTATGCACGCCAATATCGACAAACGCGCCGAATTTAGTGACATTGGTAACGACTCCCGGAAGTTTCATGCCCGGCTGAAGGTCAGCGATGGAATGAACGTTTTCGGCGAACGCGAACGGTTGAAATTCCGGGCGCGGATCGCGGCCGGGACGCGCCAGCTCACGCAGAATATCCTGCATGGTAAGTTGTCCAATTGAATCGTCAAGATAACGTTGAAACTCAATTTTTTCTCCGGTCTCAACTTTTTTCATCAGTTCAGCAACGCCGCAATTATAATCTCCCGCCATCCGTTTCACCAGTTCATAGCGTTCCGGATGAACACCGCTGGCATCCAACGGGTTGGACGCTCCACGGATGCGGAGAAATCCGGCGCACTGTTCAAATGCTTTCGGGCCCAATCCTTTAACTTTTTTCAGCTCCGCCCGGCTTTTGAATGCTCCGTTCGTCGTGCGGTATTCGATAACATTGGCCGCGAGTTTCTGTCCCAACCCGGAAACGTAAGTCAGCAGTTCAAAACTGGCGGAATTAAGTTCCACGCCGACCGCGTTAACGCATCCGGTAACTGCGTCGTCCAAGGCTTTTTTTAGCTTATCCTGGTCAACGTCGTGTTGATATTGTCCGACGCCAATAGATTTCGGATCGAGTTTGACCAGTTCCGCCAACGGGTCCTGCAACCGCCGTCCGATTGAAACTGAACTGCGAAAAGTCAAATCAAGTTCCGGGAATTCCCGCCTGGCAGTTTCGCCAGCGGAATAAATCGATGCGCCGCTTTCATTAACGCTGATTACTGGAATGGATGCTGGAATGACTTTCCGCAGAAAATCCCCGGTTTCGCGGCCGCCAGTACCGTTTCCGACCGCAATTGCCTCAATCCGGTATTTTTCACAAGTTTTGACCATAACTGCCGACGCCTCGGCTGTGCGTTCCGGATAAATGACGAAATGTTCCAGTAATTTTCCCTGCGCGTCAATCACCGTCGTTTTACAGCCGGTTCGAAACCCCGGGTCAACTGCAATAATTTTTTTCTGACCCAGCGGCGACTCCAGCAATAATTGTTTCAAATTTGCGACAAAAACCGCAATCGCCTCTTCATCCGCCTGTTGCTTGAGCAGATTAATGCTTTCATTTTCGATTGACGGCAACAATAAACGGGTATAGGCGTCTTCAATCGTCTCTTCAAGTTGCCGGGCGTAAACAAAATGACGGTTGGTGATAACCTGCCGGTC
>JBAYVM010000137.1:0-7312 GCA_041674645.1 Victivallaceae bacterium
ATAAGCGGAATTTTCCGGCGTGGCAATCAAGCCTTTTTCGCTGGCCTTGTCAATCCACTGCTGGCGAATTTTCAGCGCATTGCCCGGGTTGTCGTCAACTTCAGCTTCAATTGCAGAAGCGGTAATCAAAGTGGCGGCAACCGATTCAAAGCCGTAGCCGGTCGGTTTCAAGCCTTCGCCTTCCCACGGAACCAGACGGTAGAAGTCCGGATTGATGTACTGGAAACGTTTCTGCTGGTTGGCCGCAAAACCGTATTCCACGCCGCGGTTATGGTCGTCGTGCGCCAACAGGCCGGCGCAGTTGTTGCCTTCAAAATACATAACGAGTCCCTGATCGTTGCCGCCAGCGCTTTCATCGGGATAACCGAGGCCGTTGTTGACAGACAGAATCGCGCCGTTTTCAAAAACCACGCGGCCGTTTGACCACATGTAACCTTCTTTGCCGTTCGGGAAGTTGCCCTTCCGTCCGGTGACTGAAACTTCAGCCGGTTTGAGGCCGGTGATGAAACAGACCAGGTCAACATAGTGGCAGCCGACATAAACAAACGGGTCAGAGTTTTCACAGGTGAACCAGTTCTGGAAGTTGGAATGGCGGTAATAATAAGGTTCAATCAGTTTGGATTCGCCAAGGGCGAATTCGCCGAGGTCGCCACTGCGATAATGTTTTCTCGCCAGCAGAGCCCGGCGGTCAAAACGTTTATGGTATTCCACGCCGATAAAGCTGCCGCGTTCATGAGCTTCTTTTTCAATTTCCAGCGCCTGATGGTATTTCAACACCAACGGTTTAACGCAGAGAATGTGTTGATTGTACGGCAATACGCCTTTCAACACCGGATAATGCAACTGGTCGGGCAAGGCAACGATTACCGCACCGAACGGAGCTTTTTTTGCCAGCACTTCTTTGTACAGTTCAGGGGACTTTGCGTCGCCTTCACCGATGGCGGGGCAGGTTTTAAAATCCTGTCCGGGAAATGCGCTGCGCAATTCCTTGCTTTCCTTCAACGCTTTCAATGCGCTTTCACGCATATCACAGACCGTAATTTCGCCGATGATGCCGAGGCGTTGCAGATGCAACGCGGAAGGCAACAGCAAGTCATTGACGATCATGCCCGCGCCAATTATTGTCAGTTCCAATGGTTTTTGTTTTTGAGCCATTATACTCTCCTGGTTACTTTAATTTTGGGTTCGTATCTTAAACTTAAACATCAAGATTCATTACCATATCTAACACCACCACCGCTCCGCCCACCGCGACGCCCATGCGTCCAAATTCTGAATATCTGACTTCCGTCGCTTTGTTGGCGATGCGGCCTTTAAACAGTCCCTGGTCAAAATAATTCTTAAACTGTATAAAATATTTATCGCCAAGTTCAACTGTCCGTCCGCCAAGAATAATGGCTTCCGGATTGAGCAGATTGGCGACCAGTTGCGCCGCGTAAGCCATATACTGCGCATTACGATCCATCACCGCAACAACATCTGCATCGTCCTGTTGATAGGCTTCCAATATCTGCCGGAAACTTAATTTCTGACCTTTCAACTTCTCAACTTTGGACAAAACGGCGCGAGCTCTGGTCTCCTCTTCCAACTGCATCTGCCGGAACTCGCCATTTTCATCCACAAACGGCAGCAACATTTCGCCAATTTCGCCGGCAATTCCGAAACTTCCCCGGAAAATCTTGCCGTCAATCACAATTCCAGCCCCTACCCCGCGCCCGCTGGTAATATATACGAGGTTGTTAAAATCTTTTCCCGCCCCGAACATCGTTTCCGCCAACGCCGCCGCATTCGGCCGGTTTTCCACAAAAACCTTAAAGCCGCAACGTTTGGCCAACAATTTTGCCAGACTTTTTTTCTCGACATCAAAAGTCGTACTTGAAACAATCTCATTCGCATTGCTGTCCACCGTTCCGGAAACCGCGATGCCAACGCCTTTGACCCGTTTTTTCGGAACAACACTGACCAGGCGTTTAATCAATTCGCAAAGCACACTCAAGATTGTTTCGAAATTGTTTTCATATTCCAGCTCTTCACGGTTTATCACGTTTCCACACAAATCGCACAAAACACCGCGAATCAAATAATCATCTCCGAGATCAATTCCGACAGCGTAACATGATTGATTATTCAGTTCAAGCATGATTGGCCGTTTGCCGCCGCAAGACTCGCCTTGCCGGTTTCACTGACCACTTTCTGCTTGACAAATTCGTTAACAATCGCGGACACTGTCGGCCGGGTCAAACCTGTAAGCTTGGCAAGTTCCGCCCGCGAAATATGCTGCTGCTCTTTTATCAGCCTCAACACATCCCGACGACTTCTCTGGCTTGATACGGCATTGCCCATGTCAGCTCCGACTTTGTTAATTAGTTTTACAAAGTCTAACTATAATACTTTCGTTATGGATGTCAACAGCAATATTGACGAATCTGATATTTTTCATGAAAAATATGCGTACCGCGAATATTTTCGTGAATCACGAAGGAACAATTTTATTACTCTCAGCAAAATAAACCACAAATTGATATTGCATATCCGCCGCGGTGGAGTAAAATTAAGAGTTTGAAAAACGAGGTCTCAATATGTTTACTGGATTAGTTGAAACAACTGCTGAAATTACGAACAGGAATATTTCCGGCGGCTCCGGAAAATTGCGGCTCAGGCCGGATAAACCATTCAAAGGCTTAGTCTTCGGAGAAAGCATTGCGGTTAACGGCGCGTGCCTGACTCTGGAACGCGAACATACTGACGGAACGCTGGAATTTCATGCGCTGGAAGAAACGTTGAAGCGCACCAATCTCGGCGGCATTAAAATTGGCGGCAAAGTAAATCTGGAACGGGCGTTAAGGCTGGGCGACCGGCTGGGCGGACATCTGGTCACCGGTCATATTGATATTACATCGCCTCTAATCAGCCTGAAAAAAACTGGCGCCGATTACGAACTGCGAATCGCCATGCCGGAAACATTGAAACCATTTTTTGTTCCCAAAGGCAGCATTGCCATTGACGGCGTGTCGCTGACGCTGGTAGATGTCACGGATGAAAGTTTTTCCGTGCATTTAATCCCGGTAACGTTGGATGCCACCGCGCTTCGCGACCGGAAGCCGGGCGACGCGGTAAATCTGGAGGCGGATTTACTCGGCAAATATGTTCAAAGGCAATTATCGCTGATTACCGGTAATAGTTGCAAATCAAATGTTACGATGGAACTTTTAGCTAAGGCCGGATGGTAAATATGGCGATTGTTGAACCCAAATTTGGTATAAGTTTAGATTATTATCCAACCAACGCCGAACTTCCAGCGGTATTCGCAAAAGCTATGCGCGTGATTGAGCTGTCCGGTTTTTTTCTTACTGAAGACGGACAGTCGGCGAAAATTCGCAAAAAACTTAAATCGTTTGAGAGAATTTTTTTCCGCGATGCGCTTTCTCCGGCAATGACGCGGGAAATGCCGCAGCAGAGCGGAGCAATTTTGGCTGAATTCAAACACCATTTCCGTGGATTGTTAAAACTGGCGAGCAAGCTTAACAGCAGAGGATTTTCCGCCGATTTTGATATTGAACGCGCGTTTTCCAATGATTCATACCGGCAGCAAATGCTCAGCCTGCTGAAATGTTTCTACGGCGAACTCCACGCCAGTGATTTGAACTTGCTGTTGCCAGTGCGGGTTCCATTTCTGCCCGAGGTGACTTCCGCCGAGCAATATCTTGACATATTGAAACAATTAATGTTTCCGAATATTAAATTATCCATCGACATTCATCCGCACGAACTGGCCGGCAAACCGTTCAGTCCTTCAGAGTTGTTGCACTGGCTCCGGTTCGACACCGCAGTTATCCGCTTTGTTTATGAGCCGGAAACGGGCAATCATCTGGTTGAAAAATTAATCACGCCATGGCTGGACTGGATAAAACAGTCGTCAATGACTTGCGATGTGATTTTTGTGCCAATAGTCACACGCAGTGAAAGTTTTGAAAATGAACTGATTTTCCTGGAAGAGCTCATATCCGGGTTGAAGAATCAGTAAAGACATTTAAATTTGTCTTTGAGCAAGAAATATTAATCATGATTTAAAAGGGTTCGAAAAATGCTTAATCTGGGTGTTAATGTAGATCATGTGGCAACCGTCCGACAGGCGCGACGGGCCAGCATTCCAAGTCCGCTGGAAGCCGCGTTATTGTGTGAAAAAGCCGGAGCGTGGGGAATTACCGCTCATTTGCGCGAAGATCGCAGACATATCAACGACCAAGACCTGCTGGAACTGATGACCAACGTCCAGCGACTGAATATGGAGATGGCGGTTACTGAAGAGATGACCGGCATTGCCTGCAAACTCAAACCGCACAGCTCGTGTCTGGTTCCGGAGAAACGGGAAGAGCTGACCACCGAAGGCGGACTTGACGTGTCTTCAAACCTGCAGCGCGTTACCGAAGTGACCAGACGTTTACAGGCGGAAGGAATTATTGTCAGCCTGTTTATTGACCCGGATAAAAACCAGATTGAGGCGGCGAAAGCCACCGGGGCGGAATACATTGAGATGCACACCGGTTCTTACGCCAACGCTTCCGGCCAGGAGCAGCGCAAAGAACTTGAACGTTTAATTCAAGCTGCCGGTTTAGCGAATTCGCTCGGCATAAAAGTTAATGCCGGACACGGAATTGATTACGTCAACATTGATGGCATTCTGGAAATTCCATATCTGCATGAACTGAACATCGGACACAGCATTGTCAGCCGGGCAGTAATCACCGGAATTGAAGCCGCTGTGCGTGAAATGTTCGCATTAATGCAGAATTATAAATTTTGAGCCAGAAACGCAAACGTTAAACTACAAATAAAATCATTTAACATAAAACGTTCCGGAGAATAAAAATGTCAAATACCCTGCTGCACAATGTCCTTGAAAAAGCTGTTTCTTCTGATGCGTCTGATATTCATATCAAAGAAAATTTTCCCATCTCTTTCAGAATCAACGGCGAGATGCTCAGTAGCGATTTTATTCCGGAAGCCGAAATGCTGGAACGTTT
The DNA here is from genome assembly GCA_041674645.1 of Victivallaceae bacterium. Lineage (GTDB taxonomy): Bacteria > Verrucomicrobiota > Lentisphaeria > Victivallales > Victivallaceae > JBAYVM01. The sequence continues at coordinate 5,025 of JBAYVM010000137.1, forward strand.
TATGCATCAGATAGCCAGCCCGGAACAAATTCAAACTTTTACTAAAACCGGCGATGTTGACCTGTCACACTATGAAGATGACGTCGGCCGGTTCCGCGTAAATATTCATCGTCAACGCGGCATGACCAGTATCAATATGCGCTGGGTGAAAAACCAGATTATGACCTTTGAACAACTTGGTCTTCCGAAAGTCCTGGCGGAAATTGCCGAATATCCGCGCGGTATCGTAATCCTGACCGGAACCACCGGATCCGGAAAATCCACCACAATGGCGGCAATGCTGGAATACATCAATCTCAGAACCCATAAACATGTGATTACTATTGAAGACCCGATTGAATATGAGTTTCAGGATAAAGAATGCTTCTTTGAACAACGTGAAGTCGGCATTGACACCATATCGTTTGCCAGCGCACTGAGACATGCACTGCGTCAGGATCCCGACATTATCATGGTCGGTGAAATGCGCGACAAATCCAGCTTTGAAGCCGCGTTGCAGGCCGCCGACACCGGACACATGGTAATAACCACCCTGCACGCTTCCAATGCGACTCAAACTGTTAACCGCATCCTCGACTTCTATGAACAATCCGAACAGGCTCCCATTCGGGAAGCATTGTCCAATAACCTGGCAGCAGTAATTTCTCAACGTCTCGTTCCCCGGGCGATGGGCGACGGGCGCGCCCCGGTATGCGAAATCATGTTGAACACTCCAATTGTAACCAAACTCATGCTGGATGGACGCCTCGAAAAACTTTCCGCCGCCGTGGCCGCCGGAAAAAATGACGGCATGATGACTTTCAATCAATGCTTGCTGGCAATGGTCAACGACGGAATTATTTCAGAAGAAGACGCTATTGATTCCTCGGACAATCCGGAAGCGCTCAAAATGAACTTTGAAGGCATCTTCCTCTCCGCCGGCGACAACCAGATTCTCGGATAACATACTTAATAAAATTAGCTAAAATCAGAAGAAATGCTTGTCTATAGCAAGTAATATACTATATTCTTTAAAACGTCATGAATGGAAAATACTGAATATAAATTACAATACCGGAAAGAATGAAAAAATACACAACATTAGAATTATGTGCAGGCGGCGGCGGTCAGGCATTAGGACTTGAACAGGCCGGGTTTGAACATTTGGCTTGTGTAGAATATGAATCAGAATTCTGCAAAACACTATACTACAATCGCCCAAAATGGAATGTAATCTGCCAGGATATAAGAGAATTGGACGGGCATAAATTTACAAAATGCGATTTGCTGGCCGGCGGCGTTCCATGTCCGCCGTTTTCAATTGCCGGCAAACAGTTAGGTGAGAATGATGACCGTGACATGTTTCCTTCAGCGCTCAAGCTTATCGAAGAAATACATCCTCGTGGAATCATGTTGGAAAACGTTAAAGGCTTGATGTCAAAAAAATTTAATGACTACCGTGACAGCATCGTCAACAAATTGCAAGAACATGGTTATCAAGTAGTCTATCGCGTCCTTGAAGCCTCTGACTACGGAGTTCCTCAGCTTCGTCCGCGATTTGTGCTGATTGCCCTGCATGAACGCGACATGAATCATTTTGCATGGCCAACTCCGAAGACAGAAAAAATCAGTGTTGGCGAAGCAATTCATGATTTATTAGGAGAAAACGGTTGGAGCGGAGCAAAAGTCATACACACAACTGCAACGACAATTGCGCCTACAATTGTTGGCGGATCAAAAAAACACGGCGGTCCGGATCTGGGGCCTACGCGAGCAAAAGAACAATGGCGAAAAATAGGCATTGACGGCATGGGCATAGCAAACTCTGCGCCAGAAGCAGATTTCCCGGTTGACAAAATGCCGCGCTTAACGGTTCGTATGGCAGCCAGAATTCAAGGATTTCCTGACAACTGGCAATTCTGCGGAAGCAAAACCACTCAATATCGTCAAATCGGAAACGCATTCCCACCTCCGGTTGCATACGCGCTGGGTACTCAAATAAAATTAGCATTCAGAAAGGCTGACAATGACAAAGAGTAAAGGTTCGAAAGCAAAGATTCTCGATTTTCTCCTCGAAAATATTGGAATTACTGTAAATTCTACGCAACTTCAGGAAGCATCAGGATATGCAGCGGAATGGGCTCGGCGACTTCGTGAACTTAGAGACGAAGAAGGCTATCAAATTGTTTCTGGTCAATTGAAAAAGTAAACGCACAACTTCCAGATTTGAACGGAGGTATTGTGCGTTTACTCTTACAAAAGGGAAAAGCAAGACACGCCATTGATTTTTGTTGTGCGTTTACTCTTGC
>JBAYVM010000138.1:0-7283 GCA_041674645.1 Victivallaceae bacterium
GGCGAAGCGCCCGTCTCAATCAGTGATTCCGGTGACGGGTGGATGGATTTAACGATTAGAAAAGTTGGAAGGCTCACCGATGCCATTTTCAGCCTGAATCAAGGAGATATAATTTACGCCCGCGGCCCCTATGGAAATGGATTTGACCTGGAACGAAGCAAAGGCAAAAATCTGCTTATCGTTACTGGCGGCACCGGACTGGCGCCGGTAAAAAGTATAATTTCATATTTTAACAAACACCGCGACTTGATTAAAGGCTATGATTTGATTTTGGGATTTAAAACTCCGGAAGACATTCTTTTCCGCAGTGAAATTGAATCCTGGAGTAAATTTGCCAATATAATTTTGACCGTTGACCATGCGGGACCTGAGTGGACAGGACACACCGGTGTCGTTACCAAACACATCGAAAGTTTTAATTTTCAGCCCGGCATCACAGAAACCATTGTGGTCGGACCGCCGTTAATGATGAAATTTTCCACGCTCGGCTTGTTGCAACGGGGGGTTCCTGAAGACAACATCATTGTTTCTTTTGAACGCAAAATGAGTTGTGGCATCGGCAAATGCGGTCATTGCAAAATCGACGAGACTTATGTTTGTCTTGAAGGTCCGGTTTTTAATTACGCCAAAGCCAGAAAATTGCTGGATTAAGAGGTTATGTCATGGATATAAATACCAAAAAACTCAAGAAAAACGCTTACCGGATCACCAAAATACGCGATAAAACCGCCTTGCGCATCCGCGTTCCGGGCGGACATCTGGAAACAAAATTTTTGTCGCTGATTCAAGAGATTGCCGAAAAATACGGCAATGGCACCGCGCATTTGACTACTCGTCAAGGCTTTGAACTGCCGGGAATTGATTTTGACAAAATTCCGGAAATCAATCAAAAAATCCGTCCGCTGCTGGAAGCGCTCGGCATTCATCTGGAAAATCCCGGTGACGGGTATCCTGCTGCGGGAACCCGCAACGTTTCAGCCTGTATCGGCAATCGCGTCTGCCAGTTCGGAAATCATGATACCACCGCGCTGGCCATCCGGATTGAACGTGAAATGTTTCCCAATGACCTGCACTTTAAAATCGCAGTAACCGGCTGTCCGAACGACTGCATTAAAGCCCACATGCAGGATTTCGGGATTATCTGTATGACTGAACCGCAGTATGATGAAAATCGCTGCATCAGTTGCAATGCCTGCGTCAAAAACTGTGAACGCAGGGTTACAGCCGCGTTGTGGGAGGAGAATTTCGCGATAAAACGCTCCGACGACTTATGCATTGGCTGCGGAGAATGCGTTCTCAAATGTCCAACTGGCGCGATGACTCGCAGCGAACAGCATTATTTCAAGTTGGTAATCATGGGGCGCACCGGCAAACAACATCCGCGACTGGCGCAGACTTTTTTGGAATGGGCGGATGAAAATACGGTGGTACAGGTAATCAAAAATACCGTCGGGTATGTTGAAAAACATATTGACCGTTCATTACCCAAAGAGCATATCGGCTATATAGTCGACCGCACCGGGTATCCGCTATTCCGTGATACTGTTCTGCAAGGCATTGCGCTTCATCCAAGAACTAAAGTGGCTGAATCTATTGACTTTAGCGGCAATCCGTATCGCAGAGATATTCATTTAAAAACCGTCGCCGTCAGGAATTGACTATTTCAACCCAGACAAAAAATTGAGGCAAAATAAAATGAGCATTAATTACACTATCGTCGACCTGATAAATAACATGATTGAATTGGAAATCTGTGGCGCGGAATTCTATTCCACGCTTGCTGCAGATAATACAAATCCGCTTCTGTCACAACTGTTCGGCAAGCTGGCGGAACAGGAAGATAAGCATCGCCTGCTCTATGAACACCTGCTGAAAAATAAACATCTGGACAACGAGGACATTGGCATTGAATATCGCGATTACCTCCGCGAAATTATCAACGAAAAATTTGACCTCAATATTCAACACGTAAAAACTTGTTCAAATCCGATGGAAGTATTGGATTTGGCCATGAAACTGGAAAATGATTCCATAAAATTTGTCACCGCTTTCGGAATTATGACTGGAACCACCTATCAAGACATCGTTGACCAAATTAAAGTCCAGGAGTTGAACCACCTGAAAATGCTGGTGGAAACAAAAAATAAAATTTTAACATAAACTGCAACTGAAACGGGAAATATATGAATCAATATTTTCAAAGAATGCGCGGCGAAGAAAAATGCCCTTCATGCAAGTCGTTAAGCAAAATCGGCTGGTCATGGCTTGACGTTTTTGACGACATTTACTCCAGCTCGCTTCTAAACAAACTATTTGATTTGAATACGCTGACAGCTCATTCCTTATCGGTAAGCCCGGAAAGGAGCTATCGGTGATACTGGATGTAACCATTGTTTTTATAAATTCCAAGAACAAACCTTTATAAAAGATAGGATAATTTGCTATGAATGTTTTTGAATATGCGAAAAAGATGGAACTGGACGGAATTAATTTTTATCAGGACGAGGCAGAACGCACCACTCATCCAGGCTTCAAAAGAATCCTGGAACTATTAACTAATGAAGAAAAGAAGCATTACGATTTCTGGGATAAACTTCAACAAAATTCAAAACCAGGAGAATTATCGGCATTTCCTGTGAAGGAGGTAAAAAATACGTTTCAGCAATTACGGCAACATAAGAAAGGTTTTGATTTCAGTGCTGAACAGGTTGACGTTTACAAAAAGGTATTGGAGATAGAAAAACAAAGTGAGACGTTTTACCGTACAGAAGCCGCAAAAACTGAAAACGAAGAGCTGAAAAAGCAACTTCTCATGGTGGCTGAAGAAGAGCAAAAACACGTAATATTGGTGAACAGCCTTGTGGAGTACATCAACCGTCCGCGAGAATGGGTTGAACATGCAATGTTTACCCAGCCAAGACCAGAGTATTGAGCCTAAATCAAAATGTTTATCAAATATTTCTAATGTAATAAATAAAATTTAAACCCGGAGAAGAGTACGATGAAAGCGATTGTAGATGAAAACATTTGTATCGGTTGTGGATTGTGCGCGGACACCTGTCCTGACGTTTTCGCAATGGACGGCGACACTGCCAAAGTAATAGTGGTTGAAATCCCGGAGACTTCCATGGATTTATGCCGTCAGGCCGCAGACGAATGTCCGGTAAACGCCATTTCTATCAAATAACCTGAAAATAAGGAGAACCAATAATGACTACATCACAAAAATTAAACAGTGAAATCCGTCCAGACACGACAGTTGGCGAGCTTGTGGTTCACTACCCTCAGCTCAGACAACTTCTTGAAACATTGAAAATTGACTATTGCTGCGGCGGCAGCAAACCGCTGATTGACGCCGTGCAAGCGGCTGGTCAGGAATGGCCGGCCGTGCTGTCCGCATTGAGCGAAGCTCTGAAAACAGAACGGCAAGACGCAAACAGGGACTGGAACAATGCTTCGCTGGGAGACTTAATTGACCACATTATAGTTAAACATCACAATTTCACCAAGGAACAATTGTTGCGCCTTGACGGATTGCTGGCCAGAGTGCAGAAAGCGCATGGGGCGCACCATGCCGATATGCTCAGCAGCCTGCGTCGCTTATATGACGCGTTACGCTTCGAACTTGATCCACATTTGCTGAAGGAAGAACAGATTCTCTTTCCCGCCATTAAGGGAATTGATGATTTTATGTCCGGAACCGGCGAACGGCCAGTCATTCACTGCGGCAGCATTGCCAACCCAATCCAACAAATGGAATATGAACATAACAGCGCGGGCACGACGCTGGCCGACATGCGTCAAACCACGGATAATTATCGGCTTCCATCAGACGCATGCCAGACATTCGCGGCCCTGTACGATGGCTTGAAAGCCTTGGAGGCTGACCTGCACGAACACATTCATCTGGAAAACAATATCCTGTTTCCAAAAAGCGTGGAACTGGAAGAAAAAATGCTTTAAATTGAGATATTGTTACTTTATGAATGGAATAAAATGATTTGGCAATGCAGAGTCAGAAGCGGTAAAATGCTGGTTGAATTTCGCCGGGAGATTAAACTGAATTGCTAATAACAGGAAATGATTGTGAAAACAAAAATAAAATTGATTATAAAATTTGGCGTTTTGCTGATAGCGGCAGGCGGCGCTTTTTACTGGTTGCGTCTGGCGCCGGTAAAAGTTCAGGCATATAAGGTTGTCACCGGAACAGTAGTTAACGAAGTTATGGGCACCGGAACGCTGGAACCCAGGGTACGCGCAGCCATCAGTCCAAAAATTTCCGGCCTGTTGGTTGAAGTGCTTACCGATCAGAATAAACGGATTGTAAAAGGTCAACTACTGGCAAGATTGGACGATGGCGATTGGCGGCAGCAGGTGGAAATAGCCAAGGCCGACCTGGCTGCGGCGCAGGCAGCTGTTGAGCGCATCGGGGCTGAAATTGAAAGCGTTCAAGCTACGGCAATCCGGACGCAGGCTAATCTGGAACGAGTTTCCATTTTACGCAAGAGTCAAGCGGTAGCGCAGAATGAATTGGAGCGAGCCGTGGAATCAAATAATGTCGCCGAAGCCAATCTCCGCGGCGCTAAACTCGCCAAAATAGAAGCTGAAAGAACCGTGGAAAAATCTGCCGCATCGTTGCAGTTTTATCAGGAGCGGTTGAAAGACTCCAATATTTGCGCTCCGTTTGACGGACTCGTTGTTCGCCGCAATCGCGATCCAGGCGCGGTAGTAGTGCCTGGCGCTTCAATTCTCGACGTGATTTCTACTGACCAACTTTGGGTTTCCGCCTGGGTGGATGAGACGGTCATGGGTTTGCTGGCCAAGGGACAACCGGCACGAATCGTATTCCGTTCCAATCTTGATGCGGTCATTCCAGGAAAAGTAGCGCGTCTTGGAGCTGAGACAGATCGGGAAACACGCGAATTTTTAGTGGATGTCGATGTGTTGAAACTGCCTCCGAAATGGGTGATTGGACAGCGGGTCGAAGTTTATATTGAAACCAGTCGCCGCAATAACACGCCATTCGTTCCGCAGCGGTTAGTTATCTGGCGGGATGGACAAGCCGGAGTTTTGATTGATGACAAGGGCCGGACTAAATGGCAAAAAATTACTCTTGGCTTACGAGGCAAAGAAAATGTAGAAGTGACTGAAGGTCTGCTTCCCGGTCAAATTATAATCGGCGTGTTGCCGGGAAACGAACTGCCGCGTGACGGACGCGCCATAAGGTACGATAAATTATGAATCTGGCAGTCAAAGACATAAAGCATAACTTAGGCCGTTTCGCGCTGACTAGCATTGGCATTGGTTTGCTGTTGACCCTGGTCATGGGCATGGGAGGAATTTACCGGGGTCTGGTGGAAGAAGCTACATTACTCATAGATCGCGTAAATGCCGATTTATGGGTGGTGCAAAAAGGAACTCGCGGCCCATTCGCGGAGCTTTCCAGGTTGCCGCGCAATGTGGAAGACCGGGTGCTGTCCGTTCCCGGCGTTCTCTCTGCCAACAGTTTTATATCACACACGATTCAACGGGAATTCCACGGCAAACCATTACGCTTGACCATTCAAGGCTTATCCTGGCCAGCCGATAACGGTCAATGGTTGCCACTGGTTGCCGGTCGAACTTTTGGTCAAGCACATTACGAAATGGTGGTTGATAAATCATCCGGCTTGGCGCTGGGCGACAGAATTCCGCTGGGAAAGAATATCTATACTGTGGTCGGCCTGACCAAGCTTATGAGCTCGTCTTCAGGAGATGCAATGGCTTTTCTGACCCGTTCCGATGCGCAGTCTGTACAGTTCGATTTATCCGGAGAAGCTATCAGGAATGAACGTACCGCCCGCGTCAACAGGTTGCAAGCAGTTGATATGGGAAACTCCAACCCGCAATTAGCCGACCGTGCCGCCGGAAGTTCAACCGGCATTCCAGCGTTTGGAGCTCCAATGGTCAGCGCTGTATTAGTAAAAGTCCTCCCCGGCTATAATCCGATGACCGTTGCCGCGAAAATTTCCGCCTGGCCTGATGTCTCAGTTTACAGCAAAAAGGGTCAGCAACAATTACTATTACTCGGCATGGTTGACAAGTCCCGCCGCCAAATCGGGCTTTTTCGAGTCCTGTTGATTATTGTATCGTCTGTAATCATGGCCCTGATTCTTTATACTCTGACGCTGGATAAAATACATGACATCGCAATGCTAAAACTGATGGGCGCGAGGAATCGGGTGATTCTTGGTTTAATTTTGCAGCAGGCATTGCTGCTGGGCGGTCTCGGCTTCAGCATCGCTTATTTTATCGGACAATGGATGTTTCCCAGATTTCCGCGCCGGGTGGTAATCGTGCCGGACGATTATGTGCAACTGGCAATAATTGTTGTGCTTATTTCAGTCCTGTCCTCGTTGTTAGGAATAGTCAAAGCTCTCCGGGTTGACCCGGGCGAGGTATTATCATGAAATATAATCAGGATTTAGTGGTGGAAGCATCCGGAATAACTAAAATATACGGCAGCGGCAACACGGAAGTAGTTGCCCTCCGGAATGTGGCTTTAAACATTGCCCGCGGCAAGGTGGCCGCCTTACTTGGCCCCAGCGGAGCCGGAAAATCTACACTGCTGACTGCATTGGGATTGATTCGGCCACCGGATGCCGGACGCATCGTGATTGAAGGGAAAGTTGTTTTTGACGGTAGTTTGTTGGTGGATGCCCGTGTTTTTCGCCGCAAACATCTGGGGTTTATTTTTCAAAAAGCCAACCTGATTCCTTTTCTGACGGCAATGGAAAATGTGCAACTGGCAATGGAAATCAATGATGCTTCACCTCGCGAAGCTAAAAAACGGGCCATGGAATTGCTTGAATACCTTGGCGTTGGCGACAGAGCAAATCATTTGCCATCCAAACTTTCAGGCGGACAACAACAACGGGTGGCGATAGCCAGAGCGCTGGTCAATCGCCCCGGATTGCTGCTGGCCGACGAGCCAACTGCCGCCCTGGATAGCGTCCGCGGTCGTCAAGTGATGGAATTGTTCCGCAATGTTGCGCATGAACAAAACACCGGAGTAATTGTGGTGACTCACGATCATCGTGCTCTGGATGTATTTGACCATGCCTTTGAAATGGAAGATGGAATCTTAAGCACCAGTCAAGCGCTGGACAAGGAAATTAAAAACGCAAAATCTTGAGGAAATACATTAACCATTATCAGCGATGGTCGGGCTTGGAATTTCAAGAGCGTTCAATAGCTCGCGCGTTTTCTTTGGTATTTCGAGTATAATTCTGCGTCCCGATTCA
>JBAYVM010000139.1:0-7272 GCA_041674645.1 Victivallaceae bacterium
GAACTCATGAGCAATATTATCAGCCTGTTTCCAAATCCGCTCGATAAAGGTTCCGTCACCCTGGCGGACGGCGAAAAGGAACCAGTCAGCGAAACCGGTCCCGGACAGGCGCTGATATTCAAATCTGTTATCGACCCGTTCATCGGACATCTGATTTTCTTTAAGATTGTTTCCGGCTCCTTCAAGTCAGATTCTGAAGTGTTCAATATCAGCAGTGACAATAAAGAACGCTTCGGACAGATGATGGTTATGAACGGCAAAGAACAGAAAACGGTTACCGAGCTGGGCCCCGGTTGCATCGGCGCAATCGCCAAACTCAAAACCGCTCACATTGGAAATACTTTTGGCACAACCCACACCGTCAAAGCGCTGCCGCCAATTATTTTCCCGAATCCGGTAATGTCTTATTCCGTCGCCGCCGTGAAGAGCGGAGAGGAAGACAAGATTGCCACTGGACTGCACAAAATTGCCGAAAGCGACCCCACGGTTCACCTGAAACGGCAGGATGAAACCCACGAATTACTGCTTTCCGGCATGGGCGACCAGCATCTGGCGCATGTCATTAAGAAACTCAAGGAAACTTATAAGGTTGACGTGCATCTCGACACGCCGAAAATTCCTTACCGCGAAAGTATTACCGCCAATGGCGAAGGTCATTACAAACATAAAAAACAGACCGGCGGCGCCGGCCAGTTTGCCGAAGTCTTTCTCCGTATTTCCCCCAATGAACCTGGTCACGAATTTGTCAATGACGTGGTCGGAGGAAATATTCCTAAAAACTTCATCCCGGCGGTCGAAAAAGGCGTGCATGACGCAATGATTAAAGGTCCGCTGGTGGGTTGCGTGGTGGAACGCATTAAAGTCAGCGTTTACGACGGAAAATATCATCCGGTGGATTCCAACGAAATGGCCTTCAAAATTGCCGGCAGAATGGCGTTCCGCGATGCCATGAGCAAAGCACACCCAGTTCTGCTGGAACCGATTATGAAAGTAAAGGTAAGTATTCCCGATCAATATATGGGCGATATTACCGGCGACTTGAACCACAAACGCGGACGCATTCTCGGAATGGGAATGCAGGAAGGCATGCAGGTAGTCAAAGCGGAAATTCCACAGGTGGAAATGTCCAAATACGCTACTGAACTGCGCAGCATGACTCACGGGCGCGGTTCGTTTTCCATGGAATTCGACCGTTACGAACAAGTCCCTTCCAATGTCGCCAATGAAATCATCTCAAAATATGAGGCGGCACAGGAAGAAGAATAATCTCCAGTATTTTTATAAAGACCGGCATTCGCCGGTCTTTATATTTTTTGCCTTTGTATTAAAAAAAGTGTCCATCAAGGAAAGTCCAATGCCTAAAAAAGTAATTTTAATTTTGTCCACCGTAATGTTCTTGTTCAATTTTATCGTCGCGGCTGAGAAAGCTCAAGACCTGGTAAATTGTAAAAATCCCGTAGAATGGGAAGGCATGGTAAAACTCAACGACCAGGCAAAAACCAACGGCAGCAGTTTTGAGATGTATGGAAAATATCCGACTGAACTTATTTGCAAACAAATGATTCCGGTTGACTTCAATAAAACCTATAAACTCTCGGTCTGGATGAGAAGTCTGGACAAACAATTCCCCGCCAGCGGCTATTTCGGCCTGCACATGTACGACAAAGATAAGAAACCCATTAACTATAATAATGTCAGTGTACTGCCTGCCACAGAAACTACTCTGGCCACGGCAGCAGCTAAAGGCAGCAAGGAAATCAGCGTTGTCAAAAATGAAGCCTGGCCGAAACAGAAATATTCGTCAGTGGCTTTCGACATCAAAGACAACTATGAAGATTTGCCAAATTTTGATCTTGCCCGGGTCGATAAATTTGTTGATGACGGCACACAGTATAAAGTAATCCTGAAGAGCCCGTTGAAAAAAGATTATCCGGCGGAAACCCGAGTCCGGTTGCATGCGCCGTGGGGAACGCCTTTTTACTGGGTTGCCAGCGACTGGATGCCAGTGGAATGGAAACAATTTTCCACTGTCATGAAAGGCGAAAGCCAAAGCGGAACGCCGCGAGATAAATTTTGGAAAGGCACGAGATATGTCCGCGTCTTTGCCTGGTTTGGCAACTACAACCGCATTCCGGGCAAAGAAGCCAGATTACTGGTTGACGACATCAAATTCACTTGTGAATAACAGGAAAAACGTACCCTATGGATACTTTTGCTCATGCCGCCGCCGGAGCAATTCTCTTCAGCCGCCCGGGTTACGCCGGTCTGTTGTCAGGAGAATCCGCCTCCGGAAAAAATCGCTGGTTTGACTGGACAGTGCCGACTGCGGCGCTGTTCGGAATGCTTCCCGACCTGTTGTCATTCAGTTATGTCGTGTTCAAACATATTTTTAACGGCGGCCGTGGCAAACCGCCAATGGAAGCAATTCCTGATTGGGTATTTTCCGCTTACAATATGACTCACAGCCTGTTTTTAGTCGCGTTCCTGGTTATTATGCTATTACTGATTAATCGTCACCTGGGAATTGCCGCCCTCGCCTGGCCATTTCATGTGCTGTGCGATATTCCAACTCACTCCAAAGCATATTTCCCGACACCGTTTCTCTATCCGTTTTCCAGTTTCACGGTGGATGGCATCTCGTTTATGCGCCCGTATATCTTTTTCCCGTACTGGAGCTTTCTGCTTATATCGTTGTTCTGGCTGATATGGCTGAAACAACACCGGAGTAAACTGGACAAATAATCGTCATAAGATTGATTTTTCACTTAAAGGCAGTATCTTAGTTTATTAAATTTACCTCAAGGAGGAGGCTTTAGTAATGAAAATATATGATTCAAACTCATCGGAAAGTAAGTCTGCAGTCAGCGCCGGTTTAAAATCCGGAATGCCGGGTCTTTTTGTGCTGGTAATTCTATTTTGCGTCGTCGGACTGCCGACCTGGTACTGGTACTGGTGGCGAATAGAACCCGGCAACGGAGAACTCGCCGTGCTTATCCGGAAAACGGGAAAACCGCTTCCGGCAAATCAGATTTTGGCTGCGACTGAAGACCAGCAGGGCATTCAAGCAGAAGTACTGCCGGAAGGCCGCTATTTTCGCAATCCTTATTCCTGGGACTGGAGAATCTGCAAAATGACCGACATTCCAGCCGGAAAATTAGGCGTAAAAGTCAGACTTTTCGGCAAAAATCTGCCGCCGGGAGAAATTCTAGCGCAGGACGGCACCAAAGGCATTGAACCGGAAGTGCTTGCTCCGGGAAAATACCGTATTAATCCTTACGCCTATGATGTGCTCATACTTGACGCCATCCATATTCGTCCCGGTAATGTCGGCGTGAAAACCAGCCTGGTCGGCAAAGACCTGCTGGAAGGCGGAGTCGCTCCTGCCGACCGTGATTCTTATCTAGTCGGCCCCGGCGATAAAGGTGTCAATGCCGAAGTGCTTAACCCCGGAACCTATTATCTGAATCCTTATGTCTGGGCGATAGTTGAAGTAAACTTGCAGAGCCAGCGCTTCGAAATGAGCGGCAATGAAGTTACTCAGTTTCTCACCGCTGACGGATTCAGCGTCCGGGTAGAAGGCACGATTGAGTTTAATATCAACCGGGATATGGCGGCAACGTTAACCCATAAAGTCGGCGACATGGAAGATATTATCAAAAAATTGATTATGCCCCGAACCCGCGGATTTGTTCGCATTGAAGGCAGCAAAAAAACCGCCGTCGAATTCATCGTCGGCGAAACCCGCCAGCAATTTCAGAACAACCTGGAAAAACATCTCAAAAAAACCTGCGCCGAATCCGGAGTCTCAGTTAATTCCGTGCTGATTCGCAATATTATTCCGCCGAACGGCGTGGCTACCATTATCCGGAACCGCGAACTCGCAGGCCAGGAAGCCAAGAAAATAGAACAGCAAATTGAACAAGCCAAATCCCGCGCGGAACTGGTTAAACAGGAAATGCTCGCCCTGCAGAACGGACGCAAAGTTGAAGCCGATACCGCTATGATTCGAGCAGAAATTGGCGCCAGACAGGATCAGGAAGTGAAAAAAACCGATGCCAACCGCGAACTCGAAGTGGCAAAAATCAACAAATCCACCGCCGAAGCCCAAGTCAAAGCAAAACTGTTTGCCGCCGAAGCTGAACGCGATGTGATAAAACTGCAAAATGAAGCCGAAGCCGCCGTGCTGGGAACCAAAGTAAATGCCTTTGGCGATGGCATGACCTGGGCTCGCTACAACCTGTATCAACGGCTCGCGCCGCAAATTAAAGGCATCATGGCATCTGACGCTTCCATTGAAGCCTGGCTGCCAATTTCCAGCAAAAATTCTTCAACTCGCAAGGAGAACTCCAAATGAAAAGCAAAGCTATTTTAGGAATAATCGTCGCAATCGCCGCACTTTTCGCGATGTATCTGTTGTGGGAATGGGGCTTCTGCCGGTTTTATGTCGGTCCGGACCACATGGCAATAGTTACCGCCAAAGACGGCAAAGACCTCCCGTCCGGACAAATTCTGGCCGACCGCGGCCAGAAAGGCATCTGGCGTGAACCGCTGGGCGAAGGACGCCATTTTCTCAATCCGGTCTCCTATGAATGGAAAATTGTTCCGGTTATCTCCATTCCTCCGGGCAAAGTCGGAATTGTTACCGCCAAAGACGGCAAAGACCTCAAACCCGGCGAATTCCTGGCTAAAGAAGGCGAAAAAGGTATCTGGAAAGATGTTCTCGGACCCGGCAAATACCGACTCAATCCGGAAGGTTTTGATGTCACGCTGGCAGACGCTATCAATATCCCGATTGGCTATGTCGGCGTAGTCACTTCCCTCTCTGGCACAAAAGCTTCAGACGGGCAGTTTGCCCTGCCCGGACAAAAAGGCGTTATGCATGACATCCTCCAACCCGGACTCTATTACATCAACCAGAATGCCTATAAAGTCGATGTCCTCGAAATCGGCCTGAACCAGGTTTCTCTGACCGGAAAAGAAGGCGGACAAGTGCTCACCAAAAGCAAAATGGAAGTGCAGAATGCCGCGATGGAACAACTGGCGTCAAACGTTCTCGCGCAACAGATGCAACGCCGCAAAGATTATCTGGAAAAAGAACAGGCGGAAGAAAAAAGTTTCTCTTCCAGAAGTCGTTCCGTTGTCGTCGGGAAAACAAAAAAACAGGAAGCCACAAAAGTAGCAAAAAAAATCAGCCTTTTAAGCAACGATATGTCCACCTTCGGCCTGGAACAGGTGGTGGAATTTCCATCTCGCGACGGATTTGAAATTCAACTGGATATGACCGTCGAATTTGAACTCCAACCCGGAAAAATCGCCGAAATTATGATGAAATACGGCGACCTTCCCGCCGTCGTCGATAAAATCATCATGCCGCAAATCCAGTCCGTTTCACGTTTAAAAGGATCTTCCTACCGCGCTCAGGATTTCATTCTCGGCGAAGGCCGCGAAAAATTCCAGAACGATCTCAAAGAAGCCCTCGCCGCCGTACTCGGCAAAAAAGATATTGTCATCCACAATTCCCTCATCCGCCGCGTGGATGTTCCGGAACAAATTTTGGTGCCGATTCAGGACGCCAGCCTGGCCGTCGAACAGAACCTGACCAATATCGCCCGCCAGAATACCGCCAGGAAACAGGCGGAACTGAACACCGAAGAATCACTCATTGAACAGCGCCGCCAACAGGTAATGCAGGAAACTGAAAAACTTGTCGCGGAAATCAAAGCGCAACAGGAAAAAAGCGTTGCCGAAATTCAGGCCAATACCGAGCTGAACGTTGCTCAAATTGCCCAACAGACCGCCAACGTCCGCGCTGACGTTACCCGTACCATCGGACAGGCGAACGCAACAATCACCTCAATGATTGAAGGCGAAAAAAGTCGCGGCTTCCAACTGAAAGTAAATGCCGGCGGCGGTCCTGAAGCTTACAACCTCTTGATTTTCAGTGAAGAATTGAACCCGGAACTGCAAATGCAAGTTATTCACGCTGGCGAAGGCACCTTGTGGACTGACCTGAAAAACCTCGGATTCGGCGAACTCGGCGGAGCAAAAATTCTCTCCTCCAAGAAAAAATCTCTTCATCCAATGCAATAATTTCCAATCAGGTCAAAACCGCAAACCCTGCGGTTTTGACCTGAATCTAAAATTTCGAAGTCATCCGTTTCAATGTTTTCATGCAAAAAAACTACTTTGCAGAACCAGGTTACAGTTGGAACAAAACAGAGTTAAGAATGAGTGGCCTGTCCGCCTCTGTAGTCTCGCGACTGCGGGATTTGTCGAAACCGTTTAGTCGCGTCAGGTTTAGCCTAACACCGGCGCAAAACTGCCCCCCTGCGATCTGCCAGCCGTAGAATGGAGACGCGGATATTGTTCAAATATTATTCTTTATTTGATTGACAAACTATCACTTTTAAGTATAATATTATTCATAATGAACAATTTTTGAACAATTTATAAGTTAGAAGAATTATGAAACTGGGCTTCAAGGCGGATATAATTTATCAAAAACTGTCTGAACGGATAATCAACAAGCTTTATCCTGCCGAAATGCGATTGCCGACGGAAGCGGAGTTATGCGCTGAATTCAACGCCAGCCGGAATACGGTGCGGGCAACTCTGGAAAAACTGGTCGAGCAGGAATTAATTTATAAAATCCGGGGGGCCGGCTGTTACGTCAAAGACACAGTTGCAAAAAAATCCGGAATTGTTTCTGTCATGTATCATGGCGACATGGATATGGTGGTAAAAATCCAGAATATGATTTTCAGCAAAGACAGCCTGCTGAGCCTGTTTTCACAACTTCAAGCCGGCTGGTCGCCTGAAGTAGAGGCGGCTTTTTTGGAACAGGTTCTGTTGCAACGACATCGCGGATTGCTGGCCAGTTGCACCCCGATTCAACCGTACAATGAAAGTCTGCTGTCAAAACTCAATAAAGCCGGAGTCAGAATCGTTCACACTGAACCATACCGTACCGACAAACTGCCAGCGGAAAATTACTTGATGCCGGATTATTTTCAGGCTGGCTATGCGGCGGCCTCAGCGTTGCTGATTGCCGGTTGCCGCAAACTCATTATAGCGGCAGCAAACACTGACGCGCCGTACAAAGTACTTGCACAGGCAGGATTTGAAGCCGCAGTCAAGCAACATGGAGTCGCAGAACATTGTCTGATTGAAATCACGGATGATTGCAACGAAGTCATTACTGCAATCAAGGCAGGCAATGGCGCTGCCGGTGTTTTTGTGACCGTACATAAAATTGCGCAAACAATCCGGACA
>JBAYVM010000140.1:0-7245 GCA_041674645.1 Victivallaceae bacterium
CGGAGTGGAACGTTTTTGATGGCCTGAAACTTATGTTGCATCAGACTCATGCCCTGTTCATAATCAAACGGACCGGGAGTGGAAATTCCGATGCCGCAGATGAAAAATCCGTTGCTATTCGCGTATTGCAATCCTTTGCATATTACCTGCCGGTATGCGCCAATGATGTTTTCTCTGGAACCATTTGAACAGGATGACGCCTGAAAAAATGATTCCGTCAAAACCTCGCCGCGCATACTGACAAGTATGGATTTGAAATAGGTTCCTCCGGCGTCAATCGCCAGTATCAGTGAACCTTTGGCTGCTGCTGTGTTTGCCATTAGATGAATTCCGTAAAATTCTTTTTCAGACAGGTTTTATGGATGCAAACCGGTTGCTCCCCGAGATTTTCAATCACATAGGCCCCAGTGTTTGCCGGAACGACCACCATGTCCAGATAATTCTGCACATAGCGGCGTTCCGGATGATTTTTCGGGTAAACCACGACTTTTTCTCCGTCCACCAGCGTCAACACATGAAAAACTCCGTCGGTGTTGCCTTCAATTTTCTTTTCAAATTCGTATCGGAATAAACTAAAATAGAGCAAATCATGTTCACCGACAGTATACTCCGCCCAACCTTCTCCTGAACGCAGCAATTGCGGTTTCTGAGCAAGATTTTCTTTCACCCAGGAACTTGTGCGCGTGATATCCAGCGTTCGTTCGCCATGGTAAGAATGAATCGGACGCGGAACGCCGTCAAAGTCTTCACGGAGATAATCATACATTTTGAATGTATAGGAGCCGACAGTCAAGCTGCCGATTTCCAGAATAAGTTGATTGCGGCCGGAAGAGTGAATGGTACCTGCCGGAAGCATGAATTGCATGCCTGGTATTGACTCGATGCCATTGACATATTTTTCATAATCGACCGGAGAATACTCTTTTTCAGAGCGTTTTACCGCGGAAATAAATTCTTTCGCGTCAACGCCGTCATTCATTCCGACAAATGTTTTTGCGCCATGCCCGGTGGCAACGATATAATAGCTTTCATCCTGCCGTCCAAACTCGTTGAAATTTTCTTTGCAATAATCAGCCTGCGGATGCAACTGAATGGACATATTGCCGCTACTATGGTAGGAATCGTCATAATTGAAGCGAATGGGGAAGTAACCGCCGAACGCTTTCACGCATTCTTCGCCCATCAATGCTTTGCTTTGTTTGTTGATAAAGGCAAAGAACGGTATTTCCACCAAATGTTTTCCTGCTTCAACCAATAAACTTACTTCCAGCGGAATCAAGTCGAACACCCAGGCGCAGTTTTTCATCGCTTTCGGCAGATTGCGCAATTTATTAATGTAATGTCCGCCCCATATTCCTTCCAGATAAACCGGTTTGCAACGGAACGGATAATTGACGAGAGAAGCGCAGATTTCATTAAAAGCGGCTTTGGGAATAAGCTGCATATTCTTTGAACAGTCGCTGGGAATGTAGAAGTCAATCAGATCTTTTCCGACCAAATCTTTCCGTAAATGCATCGCCAGTTCAAAGTCATAATAATAGCAATGACGCATGGTTTCTTTGAACGGACGCGCCTGAATGTCGCCCAGATTTTTGTACTGACCGTTTTTAATCCGCAGCGCCGCTTGTTTGGGGGTGACGTCAAGAAATACCACCATATCGCAGCAGGAACGCAAATTGTCAGAGCACGAACCCGCGCCGTAAACAATGTTCACACTTGCGCCGCCTTTGAGCTGACACTTCATTTCGTCAAGCTTTGCCGAATCGAACAACGTTTCATAGCCGCCTTCGAAAATTTTTCCGAACAGCAGAACCGGATCCTGTTCAAGATCAAGTGGCAGATTTGGCGCCAACATTGCATCCAGTTCACTTGAACTTTTGTAACAGGACGCAACATTGAAAACTTTTACCGATAATTTTTGTTTAGTCAGCTCGCCGGTCAAAAGATTTACCAGTTGCGTCCAGTCGGCGGTCGCATAACCATCCATGCAGATGGTCAGCGTTTTGCTGTTTTTCAAACGTTCTTTAACTTCAGCAATCAACCGTCCGGTCACTTGCGGCAAGCCGGCGACAATTGAACTGACGGTTTGATTTGACAATTCCGGCTTGTTTACCGGATTAAGGTCTTCATACGGATACGGATTGAACATGAAACTCATTTAAATACCTTCCTTTTTAGTATTGATAAAACTCAAAATTATTGATGCGCGCGAGAACCGCCAGTTCGGCGCGAAGATCGCCTTCAACAACGGCAAAATGTTGGGTTGTGCCGGTTTTGATAACTTTCTCGAACAGTTCTGTTACCGGCGTTTCCGGTTTGAAATCACTATGGCAATAACTGCATAAAGCGTGTTCTCCCGGCAACGATTCAGCAGTAAAACAGACAATCTTAAAATGGCCGTTCTCTTCGGAGAAATGCGCGAACGTTTTCAGTCCGGGAGAAATTCGGCACCAGGCAAATGGCGCTCCGGCATATTTATAAGAAGTTTTGGCAAACCGCACATCGCGGGAAATCTTGACTAAATGCCGGTAACGTTCATCAGTATAATCGTGCGGTCCGGCATGGCCTCCGGCAAAAGTTCCGGTAGCTTTTTCCATATAGAACGGTTCGACATAATTGATATGTTTGCCAGTCAATTGCCGGAGCATGTAAACCATAATTCCTGCGCCTAAATCGCCTTCTGGAACCAATACTGAATTATGTTTGTGAAAAGATTCCGGGTAAAATCCCGGGCGCAATCCGATGGTCTGAAAAAGTTCCGGACTGACATCATTGAGCGCCAGCGCGTCAAGATTGAATTTATCCCGGATGGCCGCCAGCGCCAGCGACGCTCTGGCTGATTCCAGAAACAACCGCTGGTCAACATCCGGTTCCACGGTGTAAAGCTGAGCAAGTTCCGCCAGATACGCTTTTGCCGCCGCATCGCTGATACCAGCGATTTCCTCCTGCAACTTAGCGTAACTGATAAAATGCAGTTCCGGCCCGATACGCGCAAAAATATCATACGGATCAATATAAGTCGACCACATAATTTCATTGTAATTGGCCAGCAGTCCAAAATGAGCATGGCGAAGCTGTGACCTGGCGCGGGAGGCGCGGAAAAATGCGTCAAGTCGTGGACGCGCCGATTCAAAGTCGTCAGTTATTACTTCAATTTTCCGGTTGAACCGCACCACGGATCCGGATCCGACCAAGCTGCCAACCAAACCGCCTTGAGCAAGAAATTCGACAAAATCATTTTCATCGCGGGTATTTTGGTACGGCATCCGGTCACGCACCGGTAAATAGTAGGCCAACGGAAGTTCATACATTTCCCGCAAAAAGTAAATCCAGGTGGCGTCTTCGCTCCAGGAGAGAAAAGAACACAGTACGCAATCAACTTTTTCCTCGCGGAAAAACTGCATGGCTCTGTCCGCGTCAGCCCGGTCGTAAACTATTCCAGGGAAAGCGCATTCAGTCAATTCTCCGAGCTGTCCAATCAGTGATTCTACGAATTTTCCCCGTCGGGTTTCATAATTGCCGGACGAACAGCCTTCCCCCAGTTTCCGGAAACGTTGACAACCGATAAACAGCAAACCGACTTTAGGTTTTTGTAATTTTAATGTCATTTTTATCATTTCCGTTTGGGTTTAGATTGTCTGACGGTTGAATCATTGGTGGTATCGTCAAGCATTTCGCTGGTTCGCAACACATTTGCTTCGCTCTTTTCGATATTTTTCAGCGCCAGGCTGATAATCAAAAAGTCGATAACCAGATATTGCGCTATTCTGGAAGTTGTCGCTCCAATACGGAATTGCTTTTCATCAGATGCGGTCAGAAGCGTAATATCGGCCACTCCGGCAAGACTGGAAGTTGGAAAATTGGTTATGCCGACCACGAACACCTTCTTTTCACTGGCAGCGCGCGCTAAATCACAGACCGCTTTGTTCTCGCCGCTGAATGAAATCGCCAGCAACACATCTCCGGGATTGGCCAGCCCAAACATCATCTTTAAAACATTTGAATCCTGGTGGCAAACAACATTATATCCCAGACGCATCAGCTTAATCTGCGTGTCCATAGCGACAATTCCGGAAGATCCGACACCAAGCAGAAATATTTTGCCGGCTTTTGACAGCTTTTTGACGATTTTGTCAACCTCATCTTCCTTAATCATGCTGGCGGTATCGCGCAAAGTTTTGATGTTGTTTTCCAAAAAATGGTTCTTAATGCGCGAAAACGAGTCTCCGCTCTCCGGTTCAACTGCCACAATATTGCCCGGCATTAACTCCATCGCAATCGAAGTTTTCATCGCGGAAAAACCGTTATAACCAATTTTCTGGCAAAAGCGCACAATCTGCGAATCATCGCATTTTACCGCTTTAGCGACATCCCGAACTTTGTTGCTGACGACCTTTTCCGGATTTGCCAATAAATAATCAGCAATATTACGATAATTATCGCTCAAATCAGGATATAACTGCCTGATTTTTAAAAGACATTGAGGAGTTGCATTCATGATATTCTCATCGTTAATCATTTTTATTGCGCATCGTATAATGATTATAGCAATTTTATTGCAAAAGTCAATGCCGTGTATCAACGATTTGATAATTTTTACATGAAAACAGTAAAGGCTGAGCCAGTACCCCTTAAAATATTTTTCTTCAGCTAATTAAACTATTCCTCTTGACAGAATGCAAAAAATCACGTATAATAAGTGTTATGGTAAACCATAATAAAAAAATGGAAGATATAAGATGAGCATTCCTGCATATCAACAGATAAAAGATGTTTTGAAGGAAGAAATCAAGCAAGGCAAGTATAAGCCAGGCGCGACGTTGCCTTCGGTTAATCAGTTAGCTAAAGATTTTTCTACCAGCCGCAATACCTCCGTCAAGGCAATCACCGATTTGGTCCACGAAGGAATTGTATATACAGTACAGGGCAAAGGCACCTTAGTAAGCGATTTTCGTCGAGAAATAAAAAATGCCGCTTCCGGAAAGAACAGGAACTCCTCTGTTCCCTGCATCGGGATTCTGCTGGCTGATTTTGATAATATCGACCATCCCTACATGGCAAAGATTATTAAAGGTATCTCTGAGAAAGCAAAAAACATAAAATGTAACTTAAAAGTGTTCTGCATCAGCAATTACTCAATTAACGACTTTATCCATAATGAAGATTTCGACGGTCTGATTGTGTTGACTGAATTACCACAGAGTTCAATTTTTATGCTCAGGCAGAATAAAATACCTTTCGTTTTGGCAAATAATGACATTTATGGAGAGGAATTGTTCAGCGTGACCGTTGATACCTTTAGCGCAACCTGCCAGGCCATTAAGTATTTGTATAATTTAGGACACAAAGAAATATGCGTATTGGCCGGCCCGCACTACGCCAGAAGCACTCCCATAAGCTATGCCGCATACAAATATGCGATGAATGAATGCGGTATTGAAGTGAACGAAAGTTTTTTTAAGTCATGTGAATACGGCGAAGACGGTGGCTATTCAGGATTTTCCAGCTTTATTCAAGCCGGCAACATTCCAACGGCCGTTTTCGCGCTGGAAGACTATATTGCCTGCGGTGTAATCAAAGCGGCGGCGGAAAAATCACTGAAAGTTCCAGATGATTTGTCAGTAATTGGCAATGGAGATATGTTGAACGGATCGACAAATTTTTCCTTGACCACTTTCAATAACAGACTTGATGAAATCGGCGGATTATGCCTGGAATTATTAGATAAACAACTGAAAAACGAACCGGTAAAGAACCGAAAAATAAGCTTAAAGCCGGAGTTAATTATCAGAGAATCATGCGCAAAAAAGTAAACATCTCAACCCCAAAGGAGTTTTGTTGAAAAAAAATATTGAAACCAGAAATTAATGACCCGTTTTGACTGAACGAATTAAACCAAAAAAACGAACAGAAAGGTAACAAAAATGAAGAAGTCAAAAAGTTGCAAGCCGTTCACGCTCATCGAGTTGCTCGTGGTAATTTCTATTATAGCCATTCTTGCATCAATGTTGCTGCCGGCGTTAAGCAAAGCGAGAGAAAAAGCTAGAGCCATTAGCTGCGCGTCTAACCTGAAACAACTCGGACAGGCATTTCTGTTTTATATTAATGATTACAACGATAATCTGCCAGTTGGAAGAACATATGGGCAGATTCAAAATATTGGAACAAAGCCGCAAAAGGCGAGGGATTTCTTCAACCTTATCTTAAAACGGTTGCCGCCGGTACGGGACTATATTATGGTGGTTTGTCTACAACCGTGCGTGGTCCGATGAGTTGTCCTTCCCTGGCTGAGGTTTCTGCAACAACTATTTATACTTACGGTTATAACAATATAATTGCCAACTCCGGGGTAAGCAGTACACCGCCTTATCCAATTACTAAACAAATTTTAAGAAAAGTAAGCGCGTTCAAAAAACCATCAGAGACATGCTTAGTCGCTGACGGAATAAGTACTGTAAACGGACCGTATACGGATATGTCAGCACAAACCGGCAACTTCCCGGTAGGTTATCGTCATGGCGGTGGAACCAGCGTATTTAAAAACAGCGCCAACGTAGTTTTCGTGGAAGGGCATGTAGAAAGCAAAAAGTTTGGCACGATTCCAGACGTTTATTCACCCGGCTACACAAATTCGCAGACAAAATCTTATTTCTGGAGCCCGTTCTCAAAAGATCCGTCCACAATACCGTAAAATAATTAACTTGATTGTAATTTTAAACTATAAAAATAGAGGTTCTTATGAAACACACACGTTTGTTTTTATCCGGTGGTCTATTCGCGTTTATCATGATTGGCAATGCTGCCGCGCAACAGGGAGAAAACCTGCTGAAATTCAGTGATTTTGAAGATGCTAAGGTAGATTTGCTACAGAAGCCTGCCGCCAACTGGGGCAGCCGGTTTTATGTTCACAAGAAAGATAGCGAAGAACAGCAAACTAAAATGCAGGCGCTGACCTCCAGAAAAATCAGCACAGACAATCCGGCCTCCGGAACGCGTTGTGCCGCTCTAATTACGCCGTTGACAGTAAATCAATTCCGGGACGAAAAGGGAAAACCCGAGATTTCCAACCGGATTTCACAGAATATTATTGTGCCGGAGAGCACTGAACCCGTTCAATATAAATTAACTTTCAAGTTGCGTTCAAAGATGGAAAATTGCCCTGGATTAAATAGTTTCCGTGTATTTGTGACCTGCCTCGACAATACGCAACAGTCAAAAGGCAAACAACTGGGCAAAATGAAGGAA
>JBAYVM010000141.1:0-7206 GCA_041674645.1 Victivallaceae bacterium
AACCAAAAAATGGAGGCATAATGGGAAAATTTGAAAATTAATGGACTTCCAGTGTTTACTGTCAGAAAACAAATAATTATGGAGATAAAAGATGAAGAAAAAAGACATTTTCACGCTAATAGAGCTCCTCGTAGTAATAGCTATTATAGCTATTTTGGCTGCAATGTTGCTTCCTGCGCTAAATAAAGCGCGTGAAGTGGCAAAGAAAATAAAATGCACAGGTAATTTAAAATCTCTACAAATGGCAAATCTATATTATGCAAATGACAACAATGACTTAGCTTTGGCAGATAAATACAATTATTTTGGAGCGGGCTCTAAGCAGACATGGTATAATGCGTTGGTATATGGAAAGACAAGATACATATCTCTTCCAAATGACAGACCTTTGACCACTCCAGGGGCATATAATCCGACTTCAAAGTCGATTCTATTCTGTCCGTCAAGAACCTCTATAACAACTTCCAATATTCCTGCTACTCATTTTGGAATAAATAGGGGGATTCCGCAAGTATACTATAATTATAGGTCAGTTCGCAGAATAAGCTGGACGATGGACTCGACAAGGTCATTTGTTAAGCTTACTTCGCTAAAGAACGCATCGGCAATTTGCAATTTTGCGGATTGTCTGCCGAATGAATATTCCGTGAGTCATGATCCTGGCGATAGACCAGATTGTCGCCATTCAAATAAAACCTCTAACTTTTCTTATTTTGATGGACATTGCGGAAGCCTTAAGGATACAGATATTCAGTTGAAACCTTTTACTTCGACTCCAGATGCGTCTCCATGGTATTATGGGAAACTGTATAATTAAAACAGATTCAGCATTTCACTGATTATCATTACTGTAAAGCGATAATTTCACAACCAAGAGTAACTAAGAATGATTAAAAGACATTGTATTGCAACTTTAGCCGCATTTTTAATAGGGATTGTCTTGGCGATAAATTCGGCATGGTCAGCCAGCGTCACGCGAGTGCAGGCAAGCATTTACGGCATGGATGATTTGGTAATGGAGAACAATTTTCTCAAAGTTACCGTTGCTCCATATAGCGGCGGCAAAATTAAATCATTTATTTATAAAAAAATCAATGCTGAAGGCACTGCATGGGATGGCGGCAAAGCCGGAATGTTGTTTGATATTTCTCCAAGCGACCCTTATCCTGGCGCTTTGTCAACTAAAGTCTATCAGTATTCCATTGTTGCTCAAACTGGCAAGAAAGTAACTGTGGACTTGTGGTGCGACGCGGCGTCTAATTTGCAATATCGCAAAACCATTTCTTTAAGTGATGACGAAGCCTTTATTGAGGTGAATTTAGCTTGTGAAAACATCGGGTACACCACTCAGGCAGTAGATTGGCGAATACAGAATTTTATCCAGGCGCTAACCAAAGGGGATACCAGCATCCGCTATCTGCTTCCCAGAGCGGACGGGGTTCAAAACTGTGCCGATGGCAAATTTATTAAAGATATGGTTGACGGATGGTTTGCAGCCATCAATAAAAATCATCAAGGAATGACCTGTGTATTTAATTATGATCAAAGCGCCCAAAGTTATATCTGGATTTCAGAAGACCGTACAAAATCGACGTTTGAATGGTTCTCAGACGCTTTTAAATTATCCCCAGGAAGCATTTGGCAAAGCCAGATGATTTTTGCTCCTTTTGACCAGTTGGAGCAAGTAAAATCCGTAAATAAACTGGGGATATTTAATTCAGCGGTACGTGGCAATGAAATAAGCGTGAAAGCGTTTGGTTTGGCTGATAATCAAGTCACGGTTGCGCTGACTGTTTCTGAAGCAAAAAGCGGAAAGATTTTAGCTGAAAGAAAATCCAGCATGAAACTGGATGCCGCGAAAATAAGCGAATTGTCCTGGAATGTTCCGGAATTGGCGGCTAATCAAGTAAAAATCAGTTGCAAGTTAATCGCCAATAAAACAGAAAGCGAATGGTTCGACGCTAATTCATCAGCCGTGAACTTAAAAACGATGCCCCGCAAAAAGAATCCGCCAGCGCTAAGCAAAAAAGCCCAGGAACGAATGAATATTTCCGCTTCGCAAGACACCTCGCATACGAAAAAAATCAAAGTCTTGCAATTATCACAATTTATGTCGCTGAAGCGTCCGCAGGGAACAATGGGGGCGGAAGATTCCTTGCCCAGAGTACTTTTTCGCAGTTGTGAAGGAATGCAATACTTTCTGAAAGATGACATCCGTTTTGAAATTGACACCGCAACTGAAAAGGACTGGTTGAAGAAGCTTGCCAAACTCTACAATTATGATGTCCTGGTAATTAACGACTTTGTGGGCATGGCACTGGAGCCGTATGTGCCGGATCTGTTGAAATATGTCCAAAAAGGACATGGCCTAATTATTCTGGGCGGATACAATGCGTTCGGGAGTCGCGACAAAGATTATTCCAATTATAAAAAATTAAGCAATTTGCTGCCGGTGGAAATACTTAATACCCCTGATTGGACGCCGCAAACTCCTGTTGACCGCGCGACGATTAACCGGGTTCAACATGCTTACAATAAATCCGGCATAAGCTGTATTTGCGCGGTATGCAAATCTCCTGATATGAAAATTGGATTGTCTCCGGATGCCTACCCGATTCAGCCCAACCATGATTTTAGCTGGATAGGTCAAGGAATGACGATAAATCCGGACGGGGTTAATCAGGTTGTTGCCGGAGTTCCATTCAGTACCCTGGCTCCCGGTTTTCATAAAGTAAAGGCTAAAAGCGGTACTCAGGTTTTTGCTAAAATAGGACAAAACCCCGTGCTGGTGGGGATGGATTATGGCAAAGGAAGAATTTTAGCCTCTGCCATTTCGGATTATCGGCGTCTTTATTTCTGGCCGCACACGGCTCAGTTTTATGGGCAACTTCTTGAATGGGCTGCCAGGCGAGACGCTCCTGTATGGTTATCCGGCAAAGTCAATAACCAGGAAATTGAATTTACTGTCCACAATAATTCAGATAAAGCGATTAAGGACACGCTGCAAATAAAAGCGCAGTCGCCGGATAATGTCATCACTCAATTAGCGTCGCGGCCAGTAGCAGTCAAGCCGGGGCAGCAGGAAACCGTCAAAGTGTCAGTTGAAAAAATAACCGGGATGGCCGGACAGCATAAAGTTAGCGCGGAATTAGGCGGAAAAAGCATGGTTGCTTACATCAACACATCCGCATCTCCTGCCAACACTGTTATTGATGCAGACTTTAAGCATAAGCGAAGATTTGTCAGAGGAGAAGTTATCAGTCCGGAAATTATACTGGTCAATAAGAATTCCCCAAACGGCAAGCTTAATGTTGTCTGCCGTCTGATTGACAAGAGCGGACAGGAAGTCTTTATTGCCAGAAAGAATAACGTTGCGCTTAATCAATCATTTAAAATTCCTGTAAATACTGGCAATCTGGCTTACGGTGAATATCAATACACAGTTGAAGCTGATGGCATAAGAAGCGCCAATTGGCTATATGTTGGCAAAGTGTCAAAAGTTGATTTTCCTGTCGGCTGGTGGGGTGCTCCGAGCCATGGAAGTGACTATATGACGCTTGCCGGGCTTGATCTTTTAGCCGGGCGCGGCAATATCAACTTTGGACCTAAAATATATAAAGAACATTTTTTGGACGCTGCTGATTATCAAGTGCAGACGGGGCTCAGACAGATAGTTTTTGCCGCCAATATGGCGCGCACTCGCGGAGACGGTGGTCCAGTCGCCAGCCCAAATCATCCCGTTAACGCCGCGGCACAGAATAGAAACCTCAGAAAAACACTGGACGCATTAAAAGATTTTCCAGCCATCTCCGCAATTTATTTGGATGATGAGGCCTTTAGCATTGGGCGGTCAGACTTTGATGTGGAGGAATTTCGCAAAATGTTTAACCGCGATTTTCCCTGTTTGCCAAAAACGGCTGAAGAGAGGAAGCAGAATCAAGATTTCGAGAAACAGATTCTCCCAGGAAGTCTAGCCGAAAGAATCATGCTTGCCGATTATCAGGTTGATTCCTTGGCCAAGTGTTACCAGCGGGGAGCTGCCATCGTCCATGCTTACCGTCCCGACTGGCAGACCGTCATGCTCACCACTTTCGGCGTAACGCCGGTATCAGGAAATTGGATTGAAAAAACTTTTGCTGGAATGGATGCAATCATGATAGACGTATATCCTAATACGGTGCATGATATCGGAGAAAGTCTTTTCTACATGAACCTGATGCGTTCTTCGTCCGAAAGACAGCATAAGCCAGCCTGGATTGTGCTTGGTGAGTTCCGCAATGATTTTGAATCTTGCAAAATGCAATACTGGTTGACGCTGATGACCAATATGAAGGGATATTTCTGGTTCTCTTTAGGCGGCAGTTGGGGAAATGGCATGCGTTCAGAAAAATTCAAACAGCTTGAGCCTTATGATAAATTCGCCACTGAATATGCCCATCTGTTTTATGCATGGTCACGCCAGAAAAACAAGATAGCTGTACTATATTCCAAGGCTATGCTTGCCAGATTAAGCCGCGAACCTTACGAATCTATCATGGAAAAAACCTTTGAGAAACTTTATTCCAAAGATATTGTTCCTGACGTGGTTACCGAAGAGCAGGTCAGAGATGGCTCAATTGCCAATTATGACATAATTGTGCTGTCCGGCGTGGATGAGCTGGAGCAGGATGTAATAGACAAACTCGGCGCATTTGCTCAAAAACATCAAGTATATTCTGATGATAAGACAAGTGTCGCTGTCAGCAACTCAAAACCGTTTGATCTCAAAGAAATCAGCGCTCAAATCATTCCTGAAGCGATAACTCCCGCTGAGCGGGTTTATGGTGAATTATGCACTGCCGGAAGCGATGTAAGTTATGTCGTTCTCTACAATCATTCGCCCAATGACAACAAAAAAGCGAAGATAGAACTTCCCAATCAAAAAGGTGTCATCGTGTATGATATTCGTACTCATGAACAGATTCCTGCTGTGCAAAAGGGCAATGGCATTGAGTTTGAACTGCCGATTCCGGCATATGACGGACGGATATTAGCGTTGATGCATTCTGACATTCAGTCGCCAAAATTGACTTTAAGCAGCAATCAAGTTAAAGCAGGAGAAACTCTTGAAATCAATCTAAACTCACCAGTTACAGGGCTTGTTCCGGTCAAACTTGAAATCATTGATCCGAATAAGAAAGTTACTCGCTATTCTGAAAATTTTGTGATGCAAAAAGGCTGTTACAAACTAAAAATCCCTTTGGCAATCAATGATTTTGAAGGGAACTGGAAAATTATAGCAAGAGAAATGATTAGTGGCAAAACAAGCACAAAAACTTTCACAATAAAAAAGGATATGAAAAAATGAAAGATTCGATTAAGTTTAAAGTCGCAACAATGTTACTCATTGCCGGGATACATCTACCGCTGGCAAATGGTATGGTTTGTGTAAATAAAGTAGAACCATCTCCCAAAGACAAAGAATTAACTCAAGCCTTTGGGATTAATACTGGTTCTAGAAATTTTTTGCTTGGATATAGTTGTAAAAAAAGAGCGGATGGATTTAAGCCTTCAGGCAATAGTTTTTCTGGTTTGTGGATTAGGGCTAAGGAGGCTACCGGCAACTGGTTTTGGAAAGGAGAAGGCTTTTTCAGCTTGTACTTGAATAATAAAAATGTTCTATTGGAAGCTCCGGCTGAGCTATCATTAGTTGCGCAAGGGCAGAAGGGCATCATTGATGCCAAATGGAATACTAAAATGGCGGATGCCGCAGTGCGCTTTGTTTTTCGCGACAATGATGACCGGATATTTGTCGAAGTCCAATACATCCCGAAAGAAACTATCAATACTGCATCTGTCAGATTATTCAACTTTGCGCCTTATCCTTATAACCCAAAAAATAAAAAAGAGAAAATTATTGATGTAAAGAATATTGATACGCCTAAGCGCACTCTGACGCCTGCGATGTTGGCGCATAAAACGCCGTTGGAAGCAGATGAAAATTGGCTCTTCTACTATACCACCAGTTCTACCGGGTTTGGACCATCCGCGCTTTTGTGGAAAGCCTCCGAAGTTAAAAGCGCTTCGCATCAGCCAGATAACTATACTGTTCTTGACTTTAACGAAGGAGTGAATAAGCTGCATTTTGTAATGTGGATATTCCCAAGCTCAATTGTGTGGAATCAATACCTGCCTGAATTTAAAAATTCAATAAGCGAAAAAACTAACAAGGATTTAGCGGAAGAAGATTTTCAACAGGCGCAGAAAATATCAATTGGCGGTGGAGAGTAAGTCACCGGCAACTGTTCAGAAGCGCATTCGGCATTGATAGTTACAGGGTTGCAATTTGCGGCATTAACAAATAAAAGGCGTGGAGGTTAATTTGGAAAAGAGTTTCTCTGTTTTGCTGGGGCTGATCGCAATCAGTTTTTGTTGTTGCTTGGAAGTAAGCGCGGCTGTTTCTATTTATGTGGTGCGCCCAATCAGCGATTCGAAGATATTGCCAGATACTTTGCTCCCCGCCAGTCTGCTATCTAAAACCGTATATTTGACCGCCTGCCGAGGAGAATATGAGCCCGGCAGCTTTGTCATAAAGTCCAGCGCGGACGTAAGTGGGTTGTCGGTACAGGCGACGGACTTGCAATTGCCGGGCGGCGCAGCAACAATATCATCATCCAACATTGACATCAGGGTTGTAAAATGTTGGTATCAGGCTGGATATAGCGTAACTGATCTGACTCATAAACATCTGACTCCGGAGCTTTTATTGAAGGATGATTCTCTGGTGAATATCAGCGGAACTGAAAACTATTTAAAATTATCGCCGGAAGGCGGGGATTCGTATTATGCCTGCATAAGCGCTCCTGATACCTTGAGCGGTGAGGTAATCCACTCTTTTCAAGACTTCCCGGTAGCGGACAGCGCCAGTTTGCAGCCGGTGAGCCTGCTTGTCGGCAAGAATAAACAGTTTTGGATCACGGTTAGGGCACCGGACAGCGCCAGCGCTGGTATTTATTCCGGAAACATTAATTTAACTGCTGCTGGCATTAGCGAATCTATCAGATTAATAGTCAATGTTCCGGCAATAACTCTTGCCGCGCCTTGTTTGAAGTACGGCATTTACTATAGCGGACGTTTGAAAACAAATGGAAGCATATCCTCCGAGGATAAAAACGAAGCGCAATTCAGGGCTGAAATGCAGAATATGATAGCTCACGGCGTAACTAA
>JBAYVM010000142.1:0-7165 GCA_041674645.1 Victivallaceae bacterium
CGCTACACCTTCCGGACAAACGTCCGGTGTAGCCGCGTCCGTCTCGGACGCCATGTTTTTCGGGAAAATCACCTCGCAGAGCGAGGGCGCTACACAAATTTCCTCGCAGAGCGAGGACGCTACACAAATGTCCTCGCAGAGCGAGGGCGCTACACCCCTATTCGTGGGATTCGTGGCTAAAAAAGAAAACGCCATCGGGATTTGTTGTCCAGCGATGGCGTGATTAAACGAAAAATTGTAAAGCGCGTTTCTGCCGTCGTTGCCGGTGCCGGCATGACCATTGAGCAGATTCAGATTAAGTTTGTTTCCGGAAGCGGCGGAATCCTCATGGAACCGGCGAACATTTCCGTTGTCGATTTCGTACTTAGTTCCACTTTGCAGCATGCCATTGACGGTAATCGACAAATTATGGTCAATTCTGCCTTGAACCAGTTCAAACGCTCCGCCAAAATTATTCAGCGCGGCGAATGAAAAGTTTTTGCTGCCGGGATTATGAAGCGACGCCTGCAGGCTGATGAAAACCACGCCATGCCCGGCGGTAATAACATTTACACTGTGATGATTTTCTGATTTAATCCGTCCGCAATGGACGGCGTAAAACTCCAGCGCAGCGATATCCAGACTGAAATGTCCGGCGTTGTCACGGGAGTTTACATGAAAAATATTTAATTCAGAATGAGAGATAAGATAATCGGAATCATAATTGAAACTGTGTTCGCGGTTGATGTCAATCAATCCCAGCCGGTCATTGAAATCAGCAAATGCCAATGGAAGATTCATTGACATGGAATCAATCAGTGTCAGCTCGGTTGCCAACCCCGTGGATAAGCTGAAACTCGCGGCATTTGATGCCTGCCGCAACTCGTTAAAGAAAATATTTTCTTCCAGCTTATACATTCCAGTTTCCTTAAAATTTAATCCACTATCTGCCGCTTCTATACAAAAATGGCATAGTAAAGATATATAATAATGCTTTTCGGAAGAAAAAAAACATAAATTCGAAAAATAAATCAAAAATAAATACACCAGTTTGCAACGCGACGCCCCTGTGCCGCTTTGCGTTTTTAAGTAGTTTTACACAAGACCGCCGCCGTTTTTGGCGAAACAGTTATCCAGCAGGTCTCGGCGGAGCAAGCCACCGCCAAAAGCTGACGCATCTTCCTGAACAGTGCGAAAAAACTTACCGGCGGGGTGGAAATTTTGGGTTAATTTGCGCCAATCCGGCTTGATTATTCGACTGAAAACTGGTAGTTTATCCGCTTTGATATTTCATAGTAATAAAGGCATTAGAATATTTTATAAATAAGTTTAATTTGAAAGGAACAGTCGATGACTAAAATTTCAGCATTGCAGAAAGCCCGTGCCGCCTATCAGCCCAAACTTCCGCCCGCGCTGGCCAACGGAGCCAAAGTTTCCGTGATGGAAGGTCAGCCGACCTCCGCGGTTGCACATGCGGACAGAATCAAAGGTTTATTCAAAGCAACCTTCGGCAGCCCGATTGTGACCTTTGAAAAAGCCGCAACCAAACTCAGTGGCGAAGCGTTGACGGTCGGCGTAATTCTTTCCGGTGGACAGGCTCCGGGCGGACATAATGTTATTGCCGGTATTTTCGACGGACTCAAATCCATCAATCCCGCCAGCCGGCTTTACGGTTTCCTCAAAGGCCCGGACGGCTTGATTAAAAATCAGTATGTTGAACTTACTTCAGAAATTATTGACGCTTACCGCAACACCGGCGGATTCGATATGATCGGTTCCGGCAGAACCAAACTGGAAACGGTTGAGCATTTCGAACAAGCGAAAAACAACTGTCTGGCGCTCGGAATTAAAGCGCTGGTGGTTATCGGCGGAGACGATTCCAACACCAACGCCTGCCTGCTGGCGGAATATTACAAGAGCAACGGCATTCCAATCAACGTCATCGGCTGCCCGAAGACCATTGACGGCGACCTGAAAAACGACCAGATTGAAGCCTCTTTCGGTTTTGACACCGCCTGCCGGGTTTACAGCGAACTCATCGGCAATATTGGCCGCGACGCGAATTCCGCCAAAAAATATTGGCATTTTATCAAATTGATGGGACGTTCCGCGTCACACATCGCGCTTGAATGCGCGCTTCAGACCCAGGCGAACATCACGATTATTTCTGAAGAAGTCGCCGAACGCAAAATGACCATCAATGAAATTGTGGAAATGATGTGCGAGTCGATTGTTAAACGCGCTGAAAACGGCGATAATTTCGGGGTTGCGTTGATTCCGGAAGGTTTGATTGAGTTCATTCCGGAAGTCAAAGCGTTGATTGCGGAATTGAACGACCTGCTGACGCACGAAGCTGCGGCATTCCAGGAGCTCAGCGATCCTGACCAGAAAATTCAGTTTATCAGCAGTCACCTGGGCAGAGATTCATCATACGTCTTCAGTTCCCTGCCACACAGCATTCAGCTTCAGCTCTGCCTGGACCGCGACCCGCACGGCAACGTTCAGGTTTCGCTGATTGAAACTGAAAAAATGCTGGCGGAAATGGTGGCGTTCAAACTTAAAGAATTGAAATCGGAAGGCAAATACAAAGGCAAATTCACCACCCAGACGCATTTCTTCGGTTATGAAGGCCGTTGCGCCGCTCCGTCCAATTACGACGCCGACTATTGCTACAGCCTCGGCTATACCGCTGCGGCACTGATTGGCGCAGGCAAAACCGGTTATCTTTCCTCCGTCCGCAATACCACAAAATCTTCCGACCAGTGGACCAGCGGCGGTATTCCGATAACTATGATGATGAACATGGAAAGACGTCACGGCGAAGACAAACCGGTTATTCAGAAAGCTCTGGTAAAACTGGATGACGCGCCGTTCCTCTATTTCGTCCGCAATCGTGAAAAATGGGCGGTCAACACCGATTACGTTTATCCGGGCCCGATTCAGTATTTCGGTCCGACCGAGGTTTGTGATCAGGTCACCCGCACTTTAGAGCTGGAAAAACAGGACTGACCGAATTATTTAAGAAAGGTTGATTATGGGAGCAGAACATAACATTGACGTAAGCTACGTGGCCGGCCTGGCCAGGCTGGAAATCGAGCCCGCCGCCATGAAACGGTTGCAGCAGGATATGGAAGCAATTGTCGATTACATTGAACAGTTGAAAGAACTGGATGTGGAAGGCATTGAACCGACCGCGCACGCCATGCCGCTGGCAAATGTCTGGCGGGAAGATGTCGCGGGTGAAACTTTCAAACGCGAAACCATGCTGGCGAATGCTCCCGGAACCGTTGACGATGAACTGCTCAAGGTGCCTCAGGTACTGCCCGGGGAAGGAATGGCATGATGAATAATATTGATATAAAAACTTTGACCGTTCACGCTGCGGCCGACGCGCTGGCGGCGGGAAAAATTTCCGCAACCGGCTTGTGTCAGGCTTACCTCGACCGGTTTGATGCGGTTGACGGAAAAGTAAAAGCTTTTCTGAAAATCGACAAAGCCGATATTCTCTCCCGTGCCAAAGCCGCGGATGAACGACGCGCTCAGGGCAAAGCTTTAAGTCCTTACGACGGCATTCCAGTCGGCATTAAAGACTGTATTGTCACTCAGGGACAGACTTGCAGTTGCGCTTCAAAAATACTTGAACCCGTTGTTTCTCCTTACGATTCAACCGTCGTCGCCCGACTCAAGGCGAAAGGTTTTATTCCAATGGGACGGTTGAACATGGATGAATTCGCGATGGGTTCATCCTGCGAAAACAGCGCTTTCATGAAAACCGCTAATCCGTGGGACTTGAATTGTGTTCCCGGTGGTTCCAGCGGCGGTTCCGCCGCCAGTGTGGCTGCTGGCGAAGTTCCGGCGGCGCTGGGTTCCGATACCGGCGGTTCAATCCGCCAGCCGGCCGCGTTCTGCGGGGTTGTCGGTTTAAAACCGACCTACGGACGCGTTTCACGTTACGGCCTGGTGGCGTTTGCCTCTTCGTTGGATCAGATTGGTCCGATGACGCACGACGTGCTGGACAGCGCGATTATTCTTGACTCCATCTGCGGTCATGATTCGAAAGATTGCACTTCGTTGCCGGAAAAATGCGACAGTTTCGCCGAACTGGTAAAATCCGTGGAAGGCAAAGATTTGTCCGGAATGAAAGTCGGTCTGCCGAAAGAATATTTTGGAGCGGAGGGTTTGAGTCCGGGAGTAAAAGCCGCTATGGAAAAAACGATTGAAACCATTCGCGGCCTCGGCGCGGAAACGGTTGAAGTTTCCCTGCCGCACACCAAATACGCCATTGCGGTTTACTATATCATCGCGACAGCGGAAGCCAGCGCCAATCTGGCCCGGTTCGACGGCATCCGTTACGGCGCCCGGGAAGAAGCGCGCGACCTCATCGCCACTTATTTCAAATCCCGCGGCAAAGGATTCGGCGAAGAAGTTCAACGCCGCATTCTGCTCGGAACTTATGTGCTCAGCAGCGGTTATTATGACGCCTATTATCTGCGGGCGCAGAAAGTCAGAACGCTCATCCGGCGCGACTTTGAGAACGCCTTGAAGCAATGTGACATTATTCTGACGCCGGTCACGCCGACAACGGCCTTCAAATTCGGCGACAAAAGCGATCCGTTGCAGATGTATCTGTCGGATATTTTCACGATTGCGCTGAATCTGTCCGGCAACTGCGGCATCAGCGTTCCTGCCGGAATTTGTCCGGAAACCGGAATGCCGGTCGGAGTGCAGTTTATCGCTCCGGCGTTGCAGGAAGACAAACTGCTCAGCGCCGCGAGAATTTTTGAGCTCAACCGGGAAACCAAATTGTTTACTCCGGCATTATAAAACGGCCTGACAAGCAGAGTTTTCCGATTTATAGATTTGTAGCCAAATAACTTGTAAAGTGGTGGGATTTATGTTCAAGACTCTGACTTTTTCTTTGACCGTCGCGCTTTGTCTGCTCGTTTCGGAAGCTTTTGCCTTCAGAACCGGCGACAAAGCGACAGAACTCAATATTAAAACCTGGCTGCTGAATGGTCCGGTTCCGCTGATTTTTCAAAAAAATACCGACGCGGACGAGAAAAAAATGTTCGTGCTGGAATTTTGGGGCAGTTGGGCTCCGGCCTGCCGCGATGCCATTCCAATACTGGTTTATCTGCAAAAAAAATATGCCGCGAACGGCTTGAAAATTATTGCGATTTCCCGTGAAGACGAAAATACGATTAAAAAATTCATGGCGGAGTACCCGGAAATAAATTACGCGATGGCTATGGATGACAAAAGTTCCTCCACGCTGAAATATCTTGGACAAAGCATGATTCTGCCGAAAATATTCATCATCAATTCCGACCAGGACATTATCTGGGATGGCGAAGTTGCCGACCTGCCGGGAACACTGGAAAACATTTATGCCGGAAAACATGACCTCAGCCGCCAGACTAAAGTTTCCAAATTGCAGGAGGAAATGCAGCTGGCGCTGCAAAGCGGGCGTGAGCAGGACATGATTACGCTGTCCGACAAAATTCTTGACCTTGATCCTGAGAACGGCCCGGCGGTAAGAATGCGGATGTTTATGTTCGAATCCTCAAACCGGCAGGAAGAAGTCTGGAAATTCCTGAATGCGCTCATCGCTAAACACCCGGACATCGTTAAACTCTATTTCATTAAACTCGACTTTGCCTCCAGATACCAGCAATACAGCTCAGAAGCCGGAAAACTGGCGGAAACTTTTTTGAAACAATTTCCGGCAAATACTGAAGATTTAAATAATGTCGCCTGGACGCTGCTGACCCGTTTCCCGATGCAACTCGGCATCACTGGCCCGGCTTACAGCTGCGTAGATCAGGCTTTGAAAAATCTGGAGAAAGGCGCCGCCGACAACGTGTTGAAAGCCACCTGCCTGAACAGCCTGTCATTGCTGAACTATCGTTGCGGAAATCCGGAAAACGCGCTGAAAATTCAAAAACAGGTCATTACGCTACTCAAAGGACTGCCAGCGGAAGCCAACGCCAAACGACTGGAAGAATTTTATCTGGACTGTATTAAAACCGGAAAACTGTTGAAGAAGCAACCGCTTCCGGCTCAGCCGATAGTTTCGAAAATATAATCCGGTTTCAATGGCGCTTCGGCTTTTTCCGCCTGTTCAAACGTGGTGATTCCGGTCAACATCAAGCCGGATGTAATTCCCACCTGATTAGCGCCTTTAATATCAGATTGCAACGAATCGCCCAGCATAATAATCCGTTCATGCGGTAAATTCGCCGCCAGTTGAAAACGTTCTTTCAGCAAATGCAGCGTGTATTCATAAATCAGCTGAAACGGCTTGCCCAGATAAACCGGTTCGACCACAATCCCCATTTCAGCGAGAATGCCGCAGATAAAACGGGCTTTGGCTCCGGCGCCAATGCCGAATTCACCTTTTTTGCTGCTGGGCCAGTAACTGTCAGGATTGGGAACCACCAGCGGCCGCTCCGGATGTTTTTTTAGAAAATTGAACACGGCCTGAATATGATCGTGCCAGTTATAAAATCCCTCACCGACAATCACGCCAGCACAATTATCAAGCTCATGCGTGTCACGGGTGGACTTCAAACCTGCCCGTTCGGTGTAACACGGCACGCCCAGATCGCCCATAATAAAAAACGTTTTTCCCTGCAACGCGCGGTCTTCGGCAAATTGTTTTAACGCCATCGAACAGGAAACGATTTCGTCCGGTGAAACGTGCAGTCCGGCTTTCGCCATCAGCACACTTTTTTCTTCCGTGGAATGATTTCCGTCGTTGGTCAGCAGATAGAACGGAAAATGTTCCCGGCGCAGTTCCGCCAGCAGTTCATCCGCTCCCGGCAGTAATTTTTTCGCGGCAATCAACGTGCCGTCAATATCAAACAATATTGCGTCATAATCGCGGCGGTGTTCTTTCCACCAGGTATTGAAAACGGTCATAAAGCTGTCCTTGTCAAGTTGAAAAGTCCTTAAGATAGCACTTGTCAGCGTTTTTTCCAGAACCGTAAAGCGAGAAACTGGAACGACACAAAATAGGAAAAACAGATTTTACCATGAGGAACGTGAAGGAAATGAAGGGTTGTTTTTCGTGTTTTTCGTGGGTAAACAATTTCAGGTCTCGACAGAGCGAGCCCCTCCAGGCTTCACTTTTCTCGCTTTCAACTTTCAACTTTCAACTTTCAACTACTTTATCTTTCGTGGTTAA
>JBAYVM010000143.1:0-7151 GCA_041674645.1 Victivallaceae bacterium
CGGGAATGGAAAGTTGCAAGAACTGTCCGCTGTTCGGAGTGAAACAACTTTCGATTCTGTATGTCCAGTCAATTGCGGTCTGCGGAGTTATTGAAATAATTTTCAACGGGAGCGCAACGTAGGGATTATTGTTCATTTTTCAGCTCCTTGACGATGTGGTCAAGTTTATTAATGCATGCCGAAAACGAAATATATTCCGGACATACATCATCGCACCGGCCGCATCCGACACACATGTGAAACCCGAAACGGCGATGAAAATCATTGATTTTATGCATAGTTTTGAATCTCATCCGATCTCCATTCTTTTTTCTGAAAGTGTGCCCGCCTGCCATGTCAGTGAATCCGTCAATGTGACATCCCGCCCAGACTCTGCGGCGTTCAGCCAATTGTCCGTTGCGGTCGTATTTAACGTCCTGCATGGAAAAACAGCTGCATGTTATGCATGAAGTATTGCATCGGCCGCAGGCAATGCAACGGGAGGTGTATTCCTGCCAAAGCTCATGTTCAAATATTTCCTCGGTGCACGCTTGCTCCAAGGCAGGGATGTTAACTTTAGTCTGATTCTCTTCAATGAACTCCAGGAATGAAGCTGTTTCACGGCCGGCATTGAAGGCATTTTCAAATTCGCGGTCTTTAATTTCTACTTTTATTTCATTCTGACCGAAACGTAATGCGCATGAATAATCCTCTGTCCGATTGCTGTCCATGGAGACGCAAAAACAACTGTCAAAACCAACCGTGCACTCTATCATAAAAAATTTAATTTTATTACGCATTCGTTGATAATAAAAATCCGGTTCCAGACCGTTTTGCAAAAAAATTGTATCCAGCCGTTTTATGCCGTTGATATCGCACGGACGAAGAAAAATTATCACCGGTCGCGGGTCGATAGCTGGAACCTTAGCTTCTTTTTCGTTAAAGAAAAAAAGCGTTTCTCTGATGGGGAAAATATATTCTTTCGGGCTGAAATATGTTTTTTCATCAAGCAGCAACTGTTCAAGCGAGCTTATTTCTCCGTACCCGGTAGTATCTGTATCGGAAAATGCGCCATTGCCTGTTATGCGCACCGGACCAAGCAGCCGGTACTGTTGCGCAAGCGAACTTAACGCCTGATTGAATTCAAGATGAGTTAATTTTTTATTCATGTAAGGGTAGCCTCTAATCGACAAATTTTGGAGCTGTGGTTGGGCGTGGAACTTTGACTACCAGAATCCGGACCGGAGCGGCGCTGCGATTGTACCAGCAATGTGAAATATTTGCCGGGCTGTCAATGAGGGTGTCCGCGCCAACTTCCTGTTCCTCGCCGCCGATTTCGACGATGCCGGTTCCTTCCAACACGTAGAAAAAAACATCAACCGGAGTAAGATGTTTATGCAAAGCTTCACCCGGCGCAAGCGTCAGGTGCATTGTCTGAGCATGTTCGGTGTCGTAGATTTTTTTTACATTAATGCCGTGAGGGTTTTTTAAATTCTCAGCTTCGTGGACTTTGATTATGTTCATGGCCTTTTTCCTGAGATGAAGATAGATTGAGTGAGTGAGAAAACCGCCTGACCCATTGCGGGCCAGGCGGAATATTGTGAGACTATTTGCCAGCCATCATGGCTTCGACATCAGCTTTGACTTCGCCAGTCGGCTTGATGTTGAAGTTTTCAACCAGCACTTTGGCGACATTCGGGGACAGGAACGCCGGGAGGGTCGGGCCGAGCCTGATTCCCTTCACGCCGAGCGCCAGCAATGCCAGCAATACGGCGACGGCTTTCTGTTCATACCAGGCCACGTCGAACGACAGCGGCAGGTCATTGATGTCCTCCAGCCCGAATGCTTCTTTGAGCTTCAATGCGATGACCGCGAGCGAATAGGAGTCATTGCATTGGCCAGCATCGAGTACGCGTGGAATGCCGCCGATATCGCCGAGGTTGAGCTTGTTATAGCGATATTTCGCGCAACCGGCGGTCAGGATTACCGCATCTTCCGGCAAGGCTTCAGCGACTTCAGTGAAGTAACCGCGATCTTTATTTCTGCCATCGCAACCGGCCATAACGACGAAGCGTTTGATAGCTCCGGATTTAACTGCCGCCACGATTTTGTCAGCCAGCAGCATTACCTGGTTGTGAGCAAATCCGCCGATGATTTCGCCATTTTCAAGTTCAGTCGGCGCTGCGCATTTTTTGGCCAACGCAATGATTTTTGAGAAATCTTTGCTCTTGCCGGGTTGACGATCTGGAATATGCTCAATACCCGGATAACCAGCCATGCCGGTAGTGAAAATCCGGTTTCTGTACGAATCTTTAACCGCGATGATGCAGTTGGTCGTCATCAGGATTGGGCCGTTGAAGGCTGCAAAGTCCTGATTCTGATGCCACCATGAACTGCCGTAGTTGCCAGCCAGGTGTTTGTACTTTTTGAATGCCGGATAATAATTTGCCGGAAGCATTTCACTATGAGTGTAAACGTCAACGCCGGTGCCTTCGGTCTGTTCCATCAGCTCCTGCATGTCTTTCAGATCATGGCCGGAAATCAAAATGCCCGGATTCTTGCGAACGCCGGTACTGACTTTGGTGATTTCCGGATTGCCGTAGGTGCTGGTATTGGCGGCATCGAGCGTCGCCATCGTAGTAACTGCGATATTTCCGCATTCCAGTACCAGTCCAACCATTTCATCAACAGAAAGGTCTTTAGTGGTTGAGGCCATGGCTTTGGTCAAAAATGCATAAATCGTATCGTCTTCGTGATTCAGTACTGCGGCGTGATCAGCATAGGCGCAAACGCCTTTGAGGCCGTAGATTAACAGTTCGCGCAGCGATCTGACATCTTCATTGGCTGTGGCGAGAACGCCGACATGCGTGCTGATTTCGTCATAATCAGCCGGACTGGCTGACCAGGTAACGGAATCATGGAGAGTTTTTGGCAGTTTTGCCGCATATTTAACTTTAAGCCCATCACGAATTTTCAAAGCTTGTTCAATCAGGGCAACAATTCTGCCGCTGTCAAAATTAGCATTGGTGATTGTGGCAAACATTGCCTGGCTTATGAAACGTCCCACTTCACGGGTTGGCGGCTGCCCGGAGGCTTCCACTACCACAGAAATGCCTTTTAATGTGTGAATCAGCAAATCCATCAGATTGGCGGTTTCACTTTTTTTGCCGCACATACCATTTAATGTGCAACCGGTGTTCTTGCAGGTTTCCTGACACTGAAAACAGAACATACTCATTTTGTTTCTCCTTGTAGTTGATTGCTTACTTTACTGTTATTGTTCGTGTCCGTCAAGTGTTATTACTTGAACTTTTATATTAAGTTCCACGCCCGCATTCGCCAAAGCCTTTCTTATGATTGCTTCGGTTCCGCCGCAACAGGGAACTTCCATCCTTAATACGGTAACTGACTTTATACTCCTGTTTTTAAATATATAGGTTAATTTTTCCACATACTCGTCAACATTCTGGTCGAGTTTCGGACAGAATGTCAATACTACTTTACCTTTCAAATATTTCCGGTGAAAATCGGCAAATGCGAACGGAACGCAATCCGCGCTGACCAGCAAATCCGCATTGTTGAAAAACGGCGCATCCGGGTTGAGCAGCGTTAACTGCACCGGCCACTGCTGCAATTCAGAATTAATTGTGCCGCTTACCGGTGAGGAATCAATTGCCTTTTCCCGGTCAAACATCCGGGCCATGCTGCCTGGACAACCACCGCCCTGGTGTGCAGGTTGACTTGCTTGCTCGTGGCCGCAACACCCCTTTTCGCCAAGTTCCTCCGACATAATCTGAATGCCTTTAGATTTTAATACTTCCACCGCCTGAGTGTAAAGTTCAGATTCGCCGTGAGCTCTCAAGTGCTTCAGGTGCGCAATCACCGTGTTCCGCCCGTGCGGAATAATGTTCAACATCGCTTTGCGTTCATCGTATGGCTCTGCTTCACGTTCAACAACTTTCATCGCTCCTTCCGGACATTCGCCGATGCAGGCGCCGAGCCCGTCGCAAAACAAATCGCTAACCAGCCGGGCTTTCCCGTCAATAATCTGCAATGCGCCTTCCGGACAGTTGGGAATGCATTGGCCGCAGCCATTACATTTACTCTCATCAACTTCTATTATATTCCGTTTCATATTTCTTCCTTTTTGTAGTTAATGTTAACTAACTTAATTGTTGTAAAAAACACGCTTTGTTACAAAGTTAAATATTATGGGGTCAGTAATTTTTTCTCCGCGTCCCAGAGTTTTTTGCCTTCTGTTTTCAAGTCGAACCGGAATCCGCTCAGCGCCCACTGTTTTATCAACAAGCGTAACGGGCCGAAAATCAATCTGAATAACGTAATCTGATCTATATCACTGCGAATACTGCCGTCTTTCTGTCCGTCTTCCAGTGTTTGTTGAATATAATCTTTGTGGCTGTGCATAATTGACATTACCTTTTTCGCCAGCCGGTCATCATCCTGAAACAGTTCTTCCGCGAACATTACTTTCGCCAGCTTCGGATTGGCCGCCATTCTGGTCAGCCGATCACTCATAAACATTTCAATGCGATCCAGCGGAGGAATGTCAGATGAGGTTACTTTCGTTAGTACGTCCACCGCGACTCCTTCGAACGAATCAAGAACCGCATCCAAAATATCAAACTTGCTGTTGAAGTGACGATAAATCGCCGGTTCACTGATTTTCAGTTCCGCCGCGATATTCTTAATCGTCAGATTCTGAATGCCTTTATCGGCAACCAGCCCGACGGATATTTCAACTATTTCTTTTTGTCTTCCCGACAACATCTTTTTATATTCCCGTTAGTTAATAGTAACTAACTTA
The DNA here is from genome assembly GCA_041674645.1 of Victivallaceae bacterium. Lineage (GTDB taxonomy): Bacteria > Verrucomicrobiota > Lentisphaeria > Victivallales > Victivallaceae > JBAYVM01. The sequence goes on from JBAYVM010000143.1 coordinate 4,805, forward strand.
ATGCCGATTTTTATTTTGTCAATGCCAATCAGAGAAAAAAAACATAATTTTTGCAGTTTTTATGTAATAGCTTAGTCTTTGCGATGGGATGCTATGGTTCTTCACAAAAATCTGAATTAACAGGTTAAAAACTATCGTCTTTCTGTCAATTTCATTGACAGGGTTGCTGAGTGCAATTTGTACCTGGCAAGTATGTTGCATGCTTTAGCAGAACATTTTGAATACCCTAACAGATGTTTAGTCTTTTAGAGATGTATTTTTTAAACATATATTTGGAAATGATATTGTTTGTTTTGACGGCGCTACTAATCTTGAAGCCGCGAAAACATCAATACCTTTTCAGGTTTATTTTTCTCGGATTAAGTTGAGGTAGATTGCTTCAATTTTTTCTCGAGCCCAAAGATTCTGTCTTAGAAATTTTAAGCTGGATTTTATACTCGGATCATTGTAAAAGCATCTGATTTTCACTTGATTATGCATTTCTTCCCAGCCGTAGTAATCAACCAGAGCCGTGAGGATTTTTTCCAGCGTCATTCCGTGTAAAGGATTATTTGGTTGTTCATTTGACTTATTCATTTTGCTTGATAATTTCCTTAACTCGTCCTATTTCTCCAGTCTGAAGGCGAACTTTGATTCCATGCGGGTGAGTTGTTGAATTGGTGAGAATGCTGCTCACAATGCCTTGCGTTAACCGTCCGCTTGACTGGTCGCGTTTTAAAACAATCATCACTTCCGTTCCCGGCAATATATCTTTTCGATTGTTCCCATTCATATAATTTTTCTCTATCAGTGTATATCCAGCTTTAAAAAAAATGGCCGCATCAGGTTCTGATGCGGCCAGTATAGACTATAAAACTTAGCCAATACGAGCTTCAAGAGCAGCAAGCTGTTCCATGAGAGCTTTTGGCAGTTTGTCGCCAAATCTGGCGTAATGTTCTCTGATCATGGAGAATTCTTTTTTCCAGCCATCAATGTCCAGAGAAAGCAGTTCTTGCATATCAGCATCAGTTACGTCGGCCAAACCGGTGCGGTCAATGCCATCAACGGTCGGCATGTAGCCGATTGGAGTTTCGATGGCTTTGGCAGTGCCTTCGCAACGATCGAAAATCCATTTCAGGACGCGGCTGTTTTCACCGAATCCGGGCCAGAGCCATTTGCCGGTGGCAGTTTTGCGGAACCAGTTGACGTAGAATATTTTTGGCAACTTGTCGGCATCAGCCTGTGCGCCGAGATCCAGCCAATGTTTGAAATATTCGCCCATGTGATAACCGCAGAACGGCAACATGGCGAACGGGTCGCGACGGACAGTTCCGGCCTTTACGTCCAGTGCAGCAGCGGTAACTTCAGAACCGACAATTGAACCTAAGAACACGCCGTGTTCCCAGGATGTGGATTGATGCACCAGCGGAACTGTGCTGGGACGACGTCCGCCAAAGAGAAATGCGGAAATCGGCACCCCGGCCGGATCTTCCCATTCAGGGGCAATCACTGGGCAGTTCTTAGCTTTTGCGGTGAAACGTGCATTAGGATGAGCGGCCGGGACTTCAGATTTTCCCTGTTCCCATTCATTGCCTTTCCAGTCGATTAGCTTGGACGGAGCGTCGTAGCCAATGCCTTCCCACCAAACGTCACCGTCTTCAGTTAAGCCGACATTGGTGAAAATAGTTTCTTTTGCAACAGAACGCATGGCATTCGGATTGGAGTCCATGGATGTTCCTGGAGCCACGCCGAAGAAACCGGCTTCCGGGTTGATGGCGTACAGACGGCCGTCTTTGCCAAATTTCATCCAGGCGATATCGTCACCGATAGTTTCGACTTTCCAGCCTGGAATGGTCGGAATCAACATTGCCAGATTGGTCTTACCGCAAGCTGACGGGAATGCGCCGGCAACATATTTAACTTTGCCTTGAGGATTGGTGAGTTTCAGAATAAGCATGTGTTCGGCCAGCCAGCCTTCGTCATGCGCCTGAACAGAAGCAATGCGCAGCGCCAGGCATTTTTTGCCGAGCAGGGCGTTCCCGCCGTAACCGGAACCGTAGGACCAGATTTCACGGGTTTCCGGAAAATGAGCGATATATTTTTTATCCAGCGGAGCACATGGCCAGATTCCGTTATCACTTTCGCCATCAGCAAGCGGTTTGCCGACGGAATGCATGCAAGGAATAAATTCGCCGTTGTCGCCGAGCACTTCCAACACTTTTGTTCCAACGCGGGTCATAATGACCATGTTGGTTACAACATAAATTGAGTCGGTGATTTCAACGCCGATTTTAGCAATGTTTGAACCGATGGGCCCCATTGAAAACGGAATGATGTACATGGTGCGGCCCTTCATGCAGCCGTCGTA
>JBAYVM010000144.1:0-7150 GCA_041674645.1 Victivallaceae bacterium
ATTGACGAGAATAGTGTCGAATACGTTGTGGATTCGACTATTGCCACCCGTCCGAACGGGCATCACGAACTGTCCTCACGCCAGTCTGAAGCCAAACTCGGAGATCTCAAAAACTTTATTGAATTCGGAGCTTCACCCAGAGCGGCGATTTGTTTGGTGCTGGCCGCCAAGGCCGCCGCGTTCATGTCCGGGCGGGCGTATGTTGTTCCGCAGGATGTGAAAGATGTTGCGGCCGATATTCTGCGTCACCGTATCATTCTGACTTATGAGGCGGAAGCTGAAAATCTTGACACTGATGCCATTATCAAGATTGCGCTGGATGAATTAAGAACTCCATAAGTTGAATTAACTGAGAGGCAGGGCAGGTACATGTTACCCTCAGAACTAATCAAACAGGTAAGAAAAATTGAGATTCGCACCCGGCGGATTGTCGATGAAATTACCGGCGGAGCTTATCACAGCGTATTCAAAGGACGCGGAATTGAATTCGACGAAGTGCGGGAATATACGATTGAAGACGATGTCCGGGATATCGACTGGAACGTTACCGCACGGACCGGTATTCCGCATATCAAAAAATATGTTGAAGAGCGCGAACTCACCGTTATGTTGCTGGTTGACGTTTCCGCCTCAGGCGCTTTCGGCAGTGGCGACAAATCAAAACGTCAGCAGGCGGTTGAAACTGCGGCTTTGCTGGCATTCAGCGCCATTCGCAATAACGACAAGGTCGGACTGATTTTATTCAGCGACCGCACTGAATTATATTTGCCGCCGCGTTCCGGTCGGCGTCACAGTTTGCGGTTGATTCGTGAACTGATGGCATTTGAGCCGAAAAACAAGGGCACTGATATTAACGCGGTGTTGAAAGAAACGATTCAGGTTTTGAACAAACGCAGTGTGGTTTTTCTAATCAGCGACATGATTGATGAGCATGATTATGAAAAATCGCTGAAGATTGCCAACCGGCGGCATGACGTGATTGCGGTAAGAATACTTGACCCGCACGAATTGGCATGGCCGGCAGGAGTGAATATTGTGGTGGAAGACGCGGAGAGCGGCGAGAATGTTGTTTTCTCCGGCAGAAACCGGCGGTTGCTTTCCGGCTTTGCCGATGCCGCGACGGCGTTGCATGCCCGTAGCAAAAAACTTTGCGACCGGGCAAAAGTGGATATGATAGATATTCGTTGTAATGAAGATCTGGTCAGGCCGTTGATTACGTTCTTCCGGGGAAGAGAACGCAAACGCACTTGAAATAATTTTATATTATGGAGATAGCATATATGAGTCGCAAGCTAAGCGGAAAAATTCTGTTAACTACTGGCATCACCCTGATTACAGTGGTGGTACTGTTGTTCATCGCCGCCGCCGGCTGGTATTGGTACGGCGTAAAACGCAACCTGCCGGTGGAACAGCTTGGCGCGATTACGCTGGTTCCGGATAAAGGCGTTGAGCTCGGGCAATCGGTCACGGCATCGGTCTTGTTGAAGTGCCCATGGCATCGCCATCCGGTAGAAGCTGTCGCGACTATTGGCAAAGGCGCCAGCCTCGTGGATGAGCCGGTTTTTCGCAAGGTAAAAATATATCCGGGATATTATGTCTGGCAGGTAAGCGCGGAGTTCAAGCCGTACCGTACCGGAATGATTCCCGCCGGGAAGCTGGAGGTGAAATTAAACCGTTACAATGATCAGACTAGTGATTTGGGGCTGGAATTCACGATTCCGGAATTTAAAGTCAGTCCGCTTGCCATCGGCAATGACAATAAGTTATTGATTGCGTCGAAGATAGATGAGCCGATACACAATTCCAAATTAAAATACTACATATTTTTCGCCGTTGCCGCCGTCATTATTGGGTGCTTATTTCTGATGGCATTCCTTCGCAAACGTCGCAGCGACGGCAGTGTTGTGATTACTCCTTGGGGGTTGGCGTTGCTGGAACTTAACGATTTGCGTTCCGGCATGAGTTCCGGCAAACTCGGACTGGATATTTGTTTCGGCAAACTCACCGATATTGTCCGGGAATATCTGGAGAAACGCTTCAAACTGCACGCTCCCAAGCAAACCACTTATGAATTTCTGGAGGATATCAGCCAGTCAGGCGGAGCGTTGCCGGAAACGCACCGTCCGTTTTTGAAGGATTTTATGACCGCCGCGGATTTGGTGAAATTTGCCAAACTGCCGCCGGATGAACAGCTTTTGAGTCACGCACTGGATAAAGCGGAACAACTGGTCTCAGAAACCCGTCAGGATATTGAACCCGCAGAAGGAGATAAAAAATGATTTTCGCATACCCATGGCTTCTGTTGCTATTCCTGCTGCTGGGACTTCTGGTGTGGTATATATGGAATAAGAAACCTATGCCGGCAATTGTGGCGTCAACCGCCAAGCCGTTCAAGGCCGCTAACGGAATGCGTTATCACCGCGTTTCGCGACTGCCTTTGCTGTTATATACGCTGGCGGCGGGATTGTTGGTTTTGGCGTTGGCCCGTCCGCGTGAAGGCATTGAAAAAGTAGTAGTCCGTGCGAAAGGCATTGATATTATTCTTGCGATTGACCTTTCTGGAAGCATGCAGGCGATTGATGTGCCGGAGAAAATCACTACGGCAAGCCAGTTAAAAAAGGCAATTGATTCCGGAGCGGTGAAAAACCGGCTGGAAGTCGCCAAACAAGAAATTGCTAAATTTATCGAAAAACGTCCGAATGACCGCATTGGATTGATAGGCTTTGCGCCGATGGCTTATAATATTTGTCCGCCGACACTTGACCATGCCTGGTTGCTGGCCAACCTCAGTCGGCTTGAGCCCGGTGTAATCGGCGACCGCACCGGTATTGCTTCGCCGATTGCCAGCGGCGTTCACCGGCTGGAAAAATCCGATTCAAAACGCCGGGTGCTGGTGTTGTTCACCGACGGCAGCAATAATGTTGATGCCAGAATTACGCCGCGACAGGCGGCGAAACTGGCGAAAACTTGTAATGTGGTCGTTTATACCGTCGGCATTGGCAGCGGTAATGCATTTGTGCTGCAAAACTCATTTGACGGTCCGCAGTTTGTTCCGATTCGCGGCGAATTTGACGAACCGTTATTGCAGGATATTGCCAGCGTTTCTGACGGCAAATATTATCGCGCTTATGATGCGGAAGGTTTGGAAAAAGTCATGGGTGAAATCAATAAACTGGAAAAAACTTCCATCGAACAGCCGAAGTTTATTGATTACAAGGAATTTGCTCCGGTACTGGCCGCATTGGCATTAGCCCTTTTCCTGCTCGGGTTCCTCGCCGAAAATACCTTTCACCTCAGCGTGCCGTAGTTTTTACAGCAACGCCTTAACTTCTTTGATCATGATGGAGTTTTTCTTTTCTTCCAGATATTTCAGAAAAACTTTGAGCGCGGCTTTATCGACATCCGGCAGTATAATGTATTTCTTGAGCAATTGCAAAAAGTCTTCATAGCGGTCAAGCCGCATATAAATAGTCAGCGCGGTACGCAAAATCGCCTGGTCGGGATAGGGTGTGTTCAATGCTTTTTTCAGACATTCCAAGGCTTTTTCTGTTTGTTGATAATGGAAATAAGTCAACGCCATACTTTCATAAACCCACTGGTTTTTCGGTTCAAGTAGCAGCGCCTGGTTGAAAAGATTCATGGCTCCGTCAAGATTTCCGTTCACGCCAGTCAATATGCCTTTCAAGCGGTAGAACAGTGAACTGCGGAAGATTGAGGCTTCGGTTGCGTTCAAATACCCCCAGGCATATTCCGCATTGCCCTGGCGGAAAGCTTGCACCGCCAGATTTAAGCACAGTTCGCCTTTCAGAAAGCTTATTTCGGGGAAAAATGAGTTGAGGCTTTGGTTATTAAGTTTAAGGCTTTGCAATAGATTGTCGAGTTGGCGCAACGCCTGTCCGTATTGCATATTTTTTTGCAATTCCATAACCGGCGCTACCTCCTGAAACAGAACCCGGCGCAGAGAATTGGCGCTGATTTCTTGAGGCGGAATGAGATGATTTTGCCGACTTTTTCGGTATAAAGAATTAAAATTATCCAGATTCTGTTGTTCAAAATTATTGCCGTGAAAATATTTTTCCAGCACGGGATGTTCATAAGAGTTTACTTCATTTTCCTTGAACAGCTGGCAGTATTCCGCGACAGTTCCGATGTAATAAGCGGAGACAATATTATTGTTTATCAGCGACTTGTCGGCGACGCTTTTGATATTCTGGTAGTTGGCGATAATTTGCGGGTAAGCGGTGATTTTATTTTTGTAAGCAAGCAATGCGACTAAAGGCGCGGAGCGGCTGATATCGTTGAAATAAATTAAGCCGTCCGGGAATATTTTGTGGAACGTATTGATTATTATGGACAAATGTTCCGGTGGAATTTGTTTTATGGGAAGCCATTGAATAAAAATGCCGTTATCGCTCATAATCTTACTTATATCGGAGAAAGTTTCCAGGCTGTACATGATGGGTGTGGCGGCTGAACTGTATTGATAATTATCGGACAGGATAATGTCATATTTTTTTCTGGAACCTTTTATGAACAGGCGTCCATCGCCGATAAAGAGGTTGAAATTTTTATGTTTTACCACGTCATTGTTTTCTTTGGAGAAGTACGAAGAGAGTTTTGTGGATGACGGCAGCAGTTCAATGCAATCGATATCTTTCACTCCGGCTTCAGTGAAGGCGGAAGCGGTAATGCCGGTCGCCAGCGAGATTACCAGCGCGTTGTTTTTGGCCGGCGCCAGCAAAATCGGCAGCAGCCCCTGTTTGAGCTGTTTGCGTTCCGCGATATATCCGCTGCCGCCGGACAGAAACGCTTGATTCAGCGTCAGTACCCGGTTGGGAGCATCAAATATTTTTTCTTCATAAATTCTAACATCGGCATCAGCGCCGTTGAGTTTTGCCACCAGATAATAATTGTCCAGACCTTTTTCCTGAAAAAAGCTGAAAGTTGAAACGGCGAATACCGCCAGCGCAGCGGCATAAAAAATTACTTTTTTACCCGGTTTGTTTTTTAACAGGAAAAGTATTGCGGTAATCATGATGAGCAGATTTACGCCGGTAATCAGCCATTTGTAACCGGCCAGATTCATTAAAATCAGCCCGAAAACAAAGGCGCCGGAAATTGCCCCGGCACTGTTCGCGGTGACGCTCAAAAAAGTCAATTGCCGGTTGCTGGCGACTTTGCTTTTCAGTGCATGATTGAACAGCATCGGGAACAGCAAACCCATGATAAAGCCGGGCAGGCCGACAATCAACATGGTTATCAACGCCGATTTAAATATAAACCACGGCAGAGTATTGACTCCGGAAAAATACTTGAAGAAGTTAAAATATTCCTGTGCGCCAAGACAGAGTTGTAAGCTTATTGCCAGCATTAAACAAGTATGCAGAACCGTCTTTTTTTCCGCTTTGAAGAAATGATTAGACACGGACCCGGCGAACAGGGAAAACAGCAGGGTTACTGTTATCGTTGAGAATACATAACGGTTATTCGGGAAATGATGCATAAGGCAGCGAACCCACAAGACTTCCATGCCAATGGTAATCATTCCCAGCAGAAAGAACAGTGCAACCGTTCCGGTGTTTTTCTTCATCAACGCAAGCAGTGACGCTGTGTCAACTGGCTGAGTTGCCTGTTTCTTTTTGTGATTGAATCTGGTTTTATAATACACTGTCAGCAAAATTATATTGAGTGTGGCAGCGGCGCAGACACAGGCGACCAGTGAAGTGTATAAATCAACGTATTCGAACATGAAAAATCCGCCCGCCAGCGCTCCGGCAGCTGAACCCAGGCACGAAAAGCCGTAAAGCGTGCCGATTCTATTGTCCGGGTTAAAGGCTTTCAGGCAGACCGGAAAACGAATTCCCGCCAGTACGCTCAGCGGCAGAAACGCAGGCAGGAAGAAGAGCGCTTTTAAAAGCAGTCGGGTTGAAACCGGCCATTGAAACGGGATATTTGCCAGATAAAGTTGACTGGTGATTTTTATCAGCCAGGGCGTGGTCAGCGCCGCCGGAATTATCAGCAGTTCAAGTATAATCAGCTTGAGAATCAACTGTTTGTCGGAGTTTTTGGTCAAAAAACGGCGGGACAGCATATTCCCGCCGAGAATGCCGGTCAGAAAAGTGAGTAATACACTGCTAACTGCGAAAATTGATACGCCGAGATGAATCTCCGCATATTTTAACGCGATGAACTCGTAATACAAAGAACTGAACCCGCTGATCAGAAGAATCAAATAACTCATTCAGTGTTCTCCGGCTTTTAAGCCATTATCGATTTACCGGTATTGATTAATCATATCGCGCAGTTCGATTGTCGCAGTTCTAGCGGCGGCGGCAAAATTATCCGAGCTGTCCGCGTAAATAATGCCCCGGGATGAGTTGATAATCAGTCCGGCGTCATCGGCGGTCGCGCCGTTTTCAATTACTTTCTGAACATCGCCGCCTTGCGCTCCGACACCCGGCACCAGGAAAATCATTTCCGGGCACATCTTGCGAATTTTTCCGAGTTCTTCCGGAAAGGTCGCGCCGATAACCAGCAAAACATTGCCATTGTAATTCCATTTGTCGCGGGAGAGAACGGCAACGTGTTCGAAAATCGTTTTGTCGCCGCTGACCAGCTCCTGAAGTTCTTTTGAACTAGGATTGGAGGTGCGGCAAAGAATGATTACGCCGCGATCCTGCCAGTCAAGAAACGGTTTTAGATTGTCCAGCCCCATATAAGGATTTACCGTAAGCGCATCGGCATTGTAGCGTTCAAAAGCTTCTTTGGCATACATTTGAGCGGTGGCGCCGATGTCACCACGTTTAACGTCAAGAATTACCGGAACCGCCGGATAATTTTGTTTAATGTAGTCAATCGTCATTTTCAGTTGATCATCGGCATTTTGTCCGGCATAATAGGCTGCTTGCGGTTTATAGCTGCAAACCAGGTCGTGCGTAGCATCAATTAACGCCTTGTTGAACTCAAAAATCGGGAATTCACATTGTTTGACACAGGCTGGAAGTTTTTCAAGGTCGGGGTCAAGTCCGACGCATACCAGTGAATTGTTCTTCGTCCAGGCGCGGCGTATTTTTTCAATAAAAGTCATTTTGTGAGTCCTTTAAGTTATTTAATTGCAGTCAAAGATAATCAGCGTTGACTGAATTGCAAA
>JBAYVM010000145.1:0-7144 GCA_041674645.1 Victivallaceae bacterium
AGAACTTATTGCGCTCGGACTTTACGAATGCATGCATTACAGCATGGTCAAAGAACAGTCTGCTTTGGCCGATACCCGTTTTACGGCTGACGATTTGGTGAAAATCGGCAACCCGCTCAGCTTGGATTTGGCCTGTATGCGCCCGTCGCTGTTCGGAGAAATGCTGGAAACTGTTGAACGCAATATTTCCCGCCGCAATCTCAACCTGAAACTATTTGAAATGGGACGCGTTTTCTGTGCCAATAAACAATTATTTCCCGAAGAGCGCATTGAATGCTGCCTTGTTTTGAGCGGACAGAGACGTCCGGAACGTTTCTCCGGCGAACTCAAAGACATGTACGATTTTTATGACTTGAAAGGTTTGCTGGAAAGCCTGTTGACGCAGCGCGATCTGGTTAATTTTACTTTCGAAAAAACTGAAGACGGACGGTTTATGCCAGGCAAATGCTCGGTCTTAAAAATAGACGGCAAAGTTGCCGGACATTTAGGCGAACTGGCGGCTGTTTATACTCGCGGACTCCGCACGGAACATCCGGTGTTTGTCGCCATGTTTGAAGCGGATGCGGTAATTAAAGCCAAAGTCGGTTCGATTCTATATAAACCGTTCTCTCCGTATCCGGCGGTTACCCGCGATGTCGCGTTTATTGCCGCCAATTCGCTTGAGCATCGAAAAGTCGTTGAGTTTATCTCTGCCGCTGGGTTGAAAAACCTGGAGAAAATTGAACTGTTTGATATTTTTATCGATGAAAAAGCGGTAGGGCAGGGCAAAAAGAGCATGGCCTATACTTTGACTTTCAGAAATCCGGAACGGACACTGACTGACAAAGAAGTGAATAATGCGTTCGAAAGACTTCGTTCCAAACTTGCTGCTGAACTTAAAGTAGAACTCCGGTAAAATAAATCAATTCGTCCGGCGCGGCTTTGTTGCCACGCCGGGCGAAAATTAAAATCCGCTAACCGGTACGTTATCACCTTTCTGACGGAAAAACGTTTGTCTCTGTTACAGGATTGGCACGCATCGGGGTCTTACCATTTGCCGTTCATCCAGACTTCCTTGAGGGTTTCAATGGTTCGCGCTTCCAAGGCCGGTTTCAATTGTTTGAGGTAGGCTTTGACTTTAGCGAAATCATTGTTGATTCTCATCGCAACTTCAACCATGTCATTGTCTCCGCACGAGTCAATATCAATCAGACAATCACCGAGGGCGAGGTCATTCATCATATATTTTTTGCGTCCGCATTCATCATACGGATTATGAATTACCGGAGTGCCAACGTTAATTGCCATGATAATGGAATGAATTTCCATGCTGGTGATGATTCTGGCGCGCTTGAAGATGGAGAAAGCCTGTTCGCTGTTCCAGAAAGAATTCATATAAACGCAACTGGTTTTGGCCTTTTCGGAGAGAATATCATAAAGGTAGTGACGGGCCACTTTGAGCGTGTGACTGGTTTCGTGACAGATTAGAACTTTGCAGCCGGTGCGGTCAATCCATTCTTCAATCAGAATTTTCATTTTGCGCATTTGTTCCAGCTTGCGTTCTTCGGACACGGTTCCGCCGGTCGGGTCATTGAACAACGGTTTTACGTCGGAAATTCGCAACAGCACGCACATGAACTTTTCAGTTTGTAAATTGTTTTTCGCCATGAATTCGTCTGCCCATGACTCATCAAAAATATTAAAGTAGAAAGTGGTGTCCGGGCGGTATCCGGAAAATTTGTTGAGCAATCCGCGCTGCGATAAATAATTCAGGGAGTCCGTATCTCTGCAATATACAAATTTTGCGTCCGCAAAAAGTTTTTTGTAGAGCAAATCCATTGGCCATTCCAGCGCGTCAAAACTCTGCGAGCCGATGCCGTATGGAATTCCTAAGCGGCGCGCGATAATCAGTGACATTGCCAGGGGCAGAGTATATGCCCAGACATTTTTAACTCCCAGTCGACCGTAGTTTAAGGTTGTGCCGGAATTATAATAGACGAATCCGGCATTTTCAAAAGCTGCGATTGCCGCCGGATTTTTGACTCGCAATTCTTCAATCAATTCCATGGAATATTGTCCTAAAATGTCATTGACGATAGCTTCGCTTTCAAATGTCGTCAGCGTTCCCTGTCGAAAACTGTTAAGTTTGCTTGCGCTCCATCTGGCTTCAAACGCCTGCCAGGCTGCGCCTTTTTCCAAGCCACCGGCATCAGCAGTAACAAACGGCATCGGCAGGACTTTACAGTTCGCCTTGTAACCTTCCAGAAATGTCTTGGTCTTGACGTATCCCGGGTCGCTTTCCGGCAACCACGACATAACGGTTACTGGCAATTCCGGCTTTTCCCGTGTAACCATATTAAGCAATCCCGGCGTAATACCCATGTCGCCAATATTGTTGACGCTCCAGCTGTAGGTGACTAAAAGATGTTTTGGCACGATGTGAAATCCTTAATTTATTGTTTTGTTTGAGTTAATATTTGTTCAATTAAATCGCCAACTTGTTCGCGGTAAACACGATTGTCTGCGGCGTTGGCAGGCGTTGGAGTATTTAATATCGCGACTGCCGTCTTTGCCAGCGGATTATCCGGGCTGAGCTTTGAAGAGAGTTGTTTCAGCAGATAAAGATATTCATAATCTTCAAGTCCGTCACGGATGGCCTCTGCGCGCAGTGTTGGCAAAAAAGAACCATCCGGGCCCGGGCAGAAATACGATCCGCCGCCATTGTTTCCAGTATAACTTTCAGGACTCCACGCGGTATAAGGACCTTTGACTATCGGGCTTTTATTTTTATTCCAGCGGGATATAGTCCAAACTAAAAATCCATCAACATTATTGTCGAAAGAATTTTTTCCCAGCAGATTACGAGTACTGGAGAGGGTGTCGGCATCAATTGTCATCTGGGTTGAATACCACCAGACTTCTTTGCCGTTCTTTCTGGCTTCATCGGCTTGTTTGTTGTTATATGCAGCATCCAAGGGAATAAAACCGGTTAGCGCTTCTCCAAGGACGCTCCGTTGTCCGTATGATGAGTCGCCGGCGGTGCTGATGATTTTTATGTCTGGAAATTGTGCTTTTATTTCTTTGCAAAGCTCAGCGCAGGCAGGCCATTCTGAGGTATTGGCTTCATCAAAACCATAGCAATATGCCATATCATATAACCCGGCTTTTTTCAATTCCGGAATACGTTTTTTCAGAATGTCTATGAATCTTTTCTTCCATTCTTCGGGATATTGTTTCTGTTCATCAGGCGACATAGCTGACCATTTTGCTTTGGACTGGCTGGGAGTTAAGCCTTCGTGCATGGCCTGACGCGGGAGTTTTAAATACAACAGAGGAATAAAATTAAGTCCCATTGGCACGAGACGTTGATACTCTTCAATTTTGGGAAGTTGAGGTTCGCCATAAGCGTTTGATGAGTAGATGTTAAACGGATTGATTCGGTATTTATCCATGACAAAATCATAAACTCCATCAAGTTGATTCTTGTGGAGCAGTGTCTTATGTTTGTAGACGGAGGTTGCAACTTTCAGATGTCCGCGTTTGGGAATTGCAAAATTTCTTACTTTCACTTCCAGGGGAATTTCCACGCTTCCGGCATTTTGGGTCGCTACAATTATTTTTCCCGTGTAAATACCTGGAGTTATATTTTTACCGGCAAAAAACCTTATCCAGAACGGCTGAGTTTCTCCAGCTTTGACATCAACTTGTTTCAAGAAACTCAAAATGGGATCTGGATACCAGCCGGTATAGTCAACAATGCGGCTGGTGGCGACAGTTTTTACATAACCTACTGGCGATGATGAAATACATTTTTCCGGGAATTTTACAGAAGTTTTTCCGTCTAAAGTCAGAGCCGCAATGGTAACAGATACTGAGCTCAGCGCTTTGTTCGTTGGGGCAATGACTATCGGCTGTACAGCTTCGTATTCTCCCTGCGCCAGAGAAACGGTAATTTTGTCAGGAACCTGAGCTATTACAGCTTTTGCCTGCGGCAGAACGCGGGTCGCTGAATCGGCTATCGCAACGGCAAAATTTTTGTTGCCGTATATTTTTTCAGAACTGTTCCTTAAGTAATTCAGGCTGGCGTCGCGAACTTTATTTTTTAAGATTTGATATTGTGTTCTGGCATCGGCAGGAGAAATCCGGTTGGCCTGAAAGTCAGCAATCAGCCGGGCAATGGCGTTAATTGAACTTTCATCACCAATTGTCTGATAATCATTTTTTAACTCAGACAGTTGCTCCTGTAAGGTATTTACCAATCTGATATTGTCAATACGAAAAGCGTAAGCGGCGCTCGGGTGTGACTGATAAATAGTTAATGATTTAATGTCAGCATCATTGAGTTTTTTATGATTTATTCTGTAGGTGACCGTGCCCCATTGACCTTGCCAGTCAAGTGAAGGTTTTTCAAAATAATTGCCTTTGCCGCTTTTTACCAGAATCGGAAATTCGGCGCAAATACCGGATTCAGGATACACGTCCAATCGCAGTTCATCGTAATTAGACCAGTTTTCAGGTATTTTAACGGTAATCGCCGCCGGCCATTGGTTCTCTTTGTTGCTGTACGCAGGAGTTTTGAGCAGCATAGAACCCGGATTGACGCTGCCTTCGCTGTTCCAGCTTATTTCCGCGCCTTGTGCGGCATTCCATTCTTTCAGCTGCTCCTTATTGCTGAAATCAAATAATACTTTTTCATTCAGTTTGTCCGCCGCAAATGCAGAGTATCCCAGCAATCCGCCAAGCAATAGCCAGCCAGCTTTTTTCAGTTTCATTCTTTCAACCTTTCAATCTTAAATTTTTTAGTTATCGAACCAATTGCAAAAATAATATTTTGTAGAAATTCAGAAGAAACAACGAGTGTTAAAAATAAGAATTGAACTAAATTCGTATTTATTCTGACTTTTATCTACTGAATTCAAACCACTTTTTAAATTGTCTCTATTGATACATTCTTGGCGACAATAAGTATAGATGCTTTTAATCAGTAGGCAATTTAGAATATGGACTCCAAAAATAGAATTTCCGTTTGCTGTTGGAATCGCCAGGCGAGTACTGGTCAGGAATAGTTCCGAACTTTCTGCTCTCCGCATGTCCGTCGACAAATACTACATTGGAGCTGTTTTTGAACGCACTGCTTCCGCCGCCATGTCGATAGCCAACCGGATAACCTGTAGTAACGGCTGTTTGCAGGTCTGTGTCAGCATAAGCTCCCTTAGTGGAATTGTTGTCCATGACCAGTGAAGTTTCAGAAACCCGCTTAAAACTGGATATTTTTCTGAAAGTTTGCGGTGAATTGTTGCTTGATATAACATTATTATAACCATACGTCCAAAGTGTAGTTCCTGAAACCGGCGTTTGCATTGGAGCTGCTGGACAACTTAATTTACTCCGGCTGTTCGCTTTTACGGCTCCAATAGAATCATAAGTAGTTTTAAGCATTGACAAATATGGAGCAAGAAAACCCTGATCTTGATAGGAGTACCAATATTTTGCCGGTGTCACGCCGGAGGCTGTCCTGCCGTTCGGAAGATTGTCGTTATTATCCTGAGCATAATACAACATTGCCTGACCAATCTGTTTGAGATTATTTGTACATTCAATCGCTCTGGCTTTGTCTCGCGCTTTATTCAGCGCGGGCAACAACATTGATGCCAGAATGGCTATTATCGCGATCACGACGAGGAGCTCGATGAGGGTGAATGCTGTCTTTTTCATGTCAACTTTCCTTTCATTAATGCGGTTTGTGGTTTCGTTGTGCTTGCTCATTTTTTCGGCCTCCGTTATTAGTTTGTTTGTTTAATCTGTCACTTTCCCTTTTTATTTTATGGTTGTTATTTTAATATATTTCTGTGCTGTAAAGAATTTCTCTTGCCACTTTAGCATTGCCTGAATCAACCGTGGACAATTTTGGCGACAGCACTTTAGTTTTCTTAATTGCCGCATCGCCGTTGATTGATTTCATCAAGAGATTAACGGCTGCTTTGCTCCAGTCGTCTACCGGGATTTCAATTCTTGGAATACCTTTTAAACCCATGCCGCCAGCGCAAGTGATTAAAGCACAACGGTCTGAAATGTTAAACATATTTTCCGTTGCGGCGTCCAAAACGCCCTGCGCCAGGCTGTCGTCAATGGTAAATATGGCATCCGGCGGATTGGGAGATTTCAGCAACTGTTCAGCAAGACGCCTGCCATCTTCGCGTTTCGCGTCGGTTTGGAAAATCAGGTTTTCATCCAGTTTTTTCCAGTTTGAAGAAAAAGTATCTCTGATGCCGCGCAGAAAATTGTCGTTATTTAAAATCACTGAGTTGCTGGCTTGACTGAAGCGCCGGCAAATAAAAGCTATTTTTTCGTGACCGCATTTCCAAAGATATTCTATTCCCATTGCGGCGGCGGCATGATAGTCGAAAATAACCGAATTCAACTGTAAATTCCGGTATTCATTAAAGGCTACCAGGGCGGTTTTGCTACGGCGCAAGGCCAGTATATCGCCTTGATTCAAGGCGGAAGTGGCAATCAGACCTTTTATGTCGTGCAGAGGAACTATTTGCTCCAAAGGACGTTCCTGCACGGATTTTAAACGGTTGCCGGTGGAATAGAGATGAAACGAGTAACCGTGTTCCAGGACGTGTGATTCTATCGATTGTAATATTTTAGAAAAAATAGGATGCGACAGGTAACGCATATCGGAAAACAAAATGCCAATTACTCCACTGGATGCAGGCTGGGCGGCGTTAATATCCCGCAGAAATGAACCTTTTCCCTGACGCCGCACGATTACGCCGTCCTTTTCCAGCTCCGCCAACGCCCGGCGCACAGTTCGTATGGAAACAGCGCTGGCAAAACAGAATTGGTTCTCAGAAGGAATTTTGTCTCCAGGCTTAAGGCCGGATTCTTTGATGACATTTAAAATCTGCTCTTTCATCTGTTGAAACAGCGGCCCGGTATTTTTTTCAATTAAATTTATCATGTCAACTGCTTCTATCTCTTGTTACAGTTATAACGCTTCTAACATCATTATACGTGGCGATTAAATTTTTGTCAATAGCGTTTTATTAAAAATTATCAGTTTTTATGAAATGTTAATTGAAAAAGTAAACGCCTCATGAAAAAATGGAGTTGTGCATTCACTCTTACAAAAAGAGATATGTGCATTTAGTGTTACAAA
>JBAYVM010000146.1:0-7104 GCA_041674645.1 Victivallaceae bacterium
AGATCAGGTATTCGCACCGCTACGGACAAATACTCACAGAAACAAATCCTATCCAGCGAAAAATAATGGAGGCATTCGGCGTTAAGATAACGACATAGTTACATTATCTCGGGAATTCAGGTTACTAAAAACATGAAACTCACATGAAATTTCTCCTTCTGTTTTTTTCAGTTTTCCCATAAAAGACTATTGACAAAAGTTAAAGCATACAGTATACTATATGTAGTACACATGCAGTACGCAGCAAAGGACTTTTATTAATGAATGAAGTAAAGCACAAATCAATTTCCAGTATTTTGGAAAAAAATATAAGAAACAACACCTACAAGCACAAATTGCCTACAGTGCGGTTTTTGTCTTCCGAGTTTTCCGTTTCCACGCGCACTCTTAACAAAGCCTTGAAGCCTCTAGTGCAGAAAGGTCTGGTAATTCCCGGCGGACCACAGGGAAACTTGATAAACAGTAATAAATCAATTCGGCCCAAGACCAACATTGTAGGAATATTCTGTTGTGGCGCATCTCCTGATTTTCAGAATGACCCGTTGCTGAAAGAGCTGAAATTAAAGGTGGAGGAAGACGGTTGCAAAGCCATTTTCATGAATTCTCCCGGTACTAATGATTTTGAAGATGAAAAATTCTGGACTTCCAGCTGGATTGATGGCTATATTTTTGTGTACAGTACGATAAATAAAGAATTAGCTTATCTGCTAAGCAAAAACAATGTGCCTTTTGTCGTAGCCAACCGTCTTCCTGCCGAATGCGGAGCGCATTGGGTGGATTTCAACCTTGAAAAGTCCATGCAAACGATGGTTGAATATCTTGCAGATATCGGACGCCGCAATATTATGCTGGCCTTCTCCAGAATCCACCTGCCGAGCTATGTTGAATATATTAAAAATACCTGGAAAACAATAAGCCGAAATTACAGCGCCCAGACGATTTCAGAACCATTGTATATTCCCGGTAAAAATGCAAACAAAAAAATAGAAACCTGTGTAGAGTATTTTTTAACAAATAATGCGGATGCGGTTGTTTTAATCAGGATTTCGCCAACCGGAATTCGAGCTCGTCTTTCGGAGACAGGGAAACAAATAAACACTGACTATTCAATGGTATATAACAGTTATGAAATTGAAGACTCAGCAGAAAACATTCCCTGCATGTTCGTCCCTTACAGTAAACTCGCTGATGAAACATGGGAATTATTCAAAAAAATAATCATAAATCCTGACCTTGAAATCCAGAATTTACTAGTTGACGAAGATTTAGTCTTAACAAAATAAAGGAGATAATTTGGCTCATCAGAAACTTTTGCCAATTAAAAAACAGAAGGGTTAATGGAGAAAATTAAAAATTAATTAACTGCCAGTGTTAACCGTCAGAAACCCAGAACAATTATGAAAGGAAAAGAGATTTGAAGGATGAATTAGACAGGTCTAAAAAAAGAGGTTTTTTCAGGAAAAGTAACTTTCTGAAACTAAAAATTACGGAGATATAAAATGTCAAATGCAACACAAAGAATTTCGAAGCAACTAAGAACTTTTACCCTCATTGAACTCCTCGTCGTAATCGCGATCATAGCAATTCTGGCCAGTATGTTATTGCCAGCATTAAACAAAGCACGTGAAAAAGCGAGAGCTACTGTTTGTCTGAACAACGAGAAACAGTTAGGATTAGCGCTTAATTTTTATGCCAGTGATTCTGATGATTATTATCCGGCAGGACGAAATGATGGTGGAGATTTTACATTCTGGGGCGAGCGTATGGTTACTTTTAAATACATTTCAAAACCTAAAGTAAATAAAAGTTCTATATTGGTTTGTCCTAGTTATACCCCCTTTTCATTTTCAGATTATACACAAACTTATGGGCTTTGGAACGGGTCGCCCTCAAATGGTGAATCAGTTAAAGATTTGGCACACCCTACAGCTTTCTATATAAACAGGAAAAAAGTAAATAGGTCCAGACCTTTATTGGCTGACACCACTCGTGCTGGGTATCAGACGGGTTGGCTACAAAGTTATTATCTGGAAAGCGGAACTGGAGTTGCACAGGTAAATAACGCTAGGAAGCCTATGCATTTACGTCATAATAAAAGAGCTAACGCTTTATTTGCTGATGGCAGCGCAAGATCAATAGATCGAGATTGGATTGCTCGGGATGGCAGATATGACTATACCATACGTGATTAATTATTTTACATAAGAGTTCCGGGATATATCAATTTCGGGGCACATAATAATTGCGAACATTCATAGCAAATTCAAGTTCATCTCGCTGAAACAGGTTCTTTCAGGGGTAGTGGGTCAGGATATTTGCCGTAAAAAATATTAAATTATCAAAACTGGCGCAGAGGTGTTTAACATGCCTGGAGCTATAGTTATTATTCGCTTGCGCCATGGAGTTTTTTCGGTCGGCATTAAACAAAATTAACTGGA
This sequence comes from Victivallaceae bacterium, assembly GCA_041674645.1. GTDB lineage: Bacteria > Verrucomicrobiota > Lentisphaeria > Victivallales > Victivallaceae > JBAYVM01. The sequence continues at coordinate 2,439 of JBAYVM010000146.1, forward strand.
GTCTGAAATTATGAAAAGGAATGAATCTTGTTTACAGGGCAAGCCATTTAAGAACTATAAACTATTATTAATGATGAAAAAAATAATTTTTGTTGCACTAATAGTATTTTATTCTGGATTTATTTTTGCGGATAAACAAATTACGGTATTTCACAGTTTGGGAAAAATTAATCTTACCCAGTTTTCAATGGAAGTAAATGTATTCTCTGACGAAAAGGTATTAACTGACAATAAAGAATCAACTCTGCGTATTTGCGAAAGTATTGATAATTCAAAATTGATTATTTTTAGTCCATCTACTCCATCAGAAGTATTTAAAAAACTTTTTGATACCCCTGAAATAAATAAGTCCATTAGAGAATTAATGCATCGAGACGGGATTATCTTTTTCGGACCAACCACATGGAAGATTATAACTTCATTACCTGAATCATTGATGACTTTTTACCGCGACTATGATGTTCCAGCAGTAACTGGGGACATGTATAGAGGATTGAAAACGAAAGAAGGGCAAATTATCTATATGCAAGCCAGCCCGAATAAAGAATCTAAAGATGATTTATTAAGTAAGCCCAATAATTTCATTAACCCCAAAGATAATAAAAATAAATTATTGGCTATTATTTATTTTGCATCTTTGCCAAAAAATAAATTTGATATCCTTTTTTATTATCAAACGCCTCAATACCCTTTAATGATTGCAAGTAAAAAAACGGACAAAGGAGGATTGATGATTTTTTCTTATTGTTATAACGTTTATCAAGAAACTGATCATCCATTTATTGAGAATCTCATCTGGAAAGCTTACGGACCTCAGGAAAAAGTGTCAGCCAAACAACAAGTACGCAAAAAATTAAATCAATCCACTGCACCTGAAATAATAAATGAAAATATCATATTGTTAGACAAAGAAGCGTCTCCTGAAAATCAATTTTTGGACGCAAAAACAGTAAAACTTCATAATTGGATTAAAAAATCTGCTCCTCAAAAAGCGACAACGGTGAAAGTCAGTTCAAACTCAAAAATGTTGTATGTGTCTTTCTTGTGTGATGAGCCCGACATGAAAAATATCGTAGCTAAATGTACCCGTCAAGATAGTAATGTATGGGATGATGACTCTGTAGAGCTTTTTATTTCATCTCTTGATAAAACAAGCGACAGATATCATTATATCATTAATTCGAATAGCCTATATTATGATTCAAAAAATCAGAATTCCAACTGGAATGGCAAGTTTGAAGTAAAGGTCAAACGTAATACTAAGTCATGGCAAGTAGACTTAGCTATTCCTTTTTCGGATTTTAATTTTAGTGATAATGAATATTTTAGAATGAATTTTTGCAGGAATGAAAAACAACTTAACGAACTGACCTCCTGGAGCGAAAGTCTTCATTTTATGAATCCTCAAACTTGGGGGTATGTTAGTAAAAAAAGCAAAGAAAGTCTCGCCCAAAAGTTATCCATTGGCACAGCCAATAATTCAAAAGGTGAAATAATAATTAAAAATGTTCCTTTATGGACGAAACACTACCCTGACTCTTCTCCAAAAGACTCAAGCTCAAAATTAAACACTGAAATAATCGTAGCTGGAAATGAAAAAGAATCAACAGCATTTGAGTTTTCCAATACTTACGACCAAAACGTCTATTTCAGAATAGAACCTGAAACTTATCTTTCTGGAACAAAAATCCCTTTTCAGAAAGTTTTCACTTTGAAAAGTGCAATCCCATGGATGGCAAAGTCTGGAGAAGTTTTTGCCGAACCATTAGTAAAATTAGATGAAGCCAACATTCTAGTGGTTCCTGGATTAGAAAGCAGGATTTTATGGATAGACACAAAAACTAATATACCCCCTGGTGATTATATATGGAATTTTGGCGTTGTTTCCACAAATACGAAAATACCATATGTAAAAATAAGCGTAAAATTAAAAGTTTTAAATCTTACTTTTCCTGAACAACTGCCCGTTCAAGTTTACACCTTTGGTCCCTATCGGTCAAGTTATGAAGGGCTCATTATGAATAAACTTTGGCAGACATGCGCGGATTATCATATTAACTGGGTTCAGGGCTCCAAAGTACCAATAGATGCTATAAAGCGTGATTCACAAGGTAAATTGATTGTTTCCACTAATTCTGCAGATTATAAAGATAATGAATTTGAAATTCAAAAATTGGGTTTAAAATGTGTGTTTGGGTATGGAATTTACGATGATTTTATCAAACGCTTAAAAAGCTTAGGCGAAAAAAGGACGATAGAATCACCTGAAATTCAAGAAATATTTCGTCAATGGTTTTTGGAATGGGTAAAATACCTTAAAAAGAATAATTTTGACTTTAAAAATGCTATTTTCCCTCTTCTTGACGAACCACATACTTCTGTTATCAAGCAACTCGTTATAGCTGGCAAAATAATGCACGAGGTAGATAGTGCAGTAAAAATAACTACCACTACAGCTACCTGGTCTACAATGGCTGACTTAAAGGAATTAAATGAAGTTTTGGATGTATGGCTCCCCTGGGAACCAAGAATTACAACACGTCAGGGGGCAAAGGAAGAATTATCTTTTTTGCAAAGTACTAGCAAAAATATTCTTCCATATTTGTGTAGTAGAAATGGTAACACCTCTTCATATTTGAATTATTTTCGTTACCGTGGAATAAGAAGTTATCTCGCAAAGTGTGACGGGTTTTCTTTGTGGGCGTGTAATTCATGGCGCACAAATAGTAACGAGTGGATGGGGTCAAGAAAGAACACAGAAGGTTCATGGCTGTTTCAACATAGCGACCAGGGATTTATCCCGACAATTCGAGCAGAAGCTTTCAGGGAGGGTGCGGAAGATATGTATTTATTGTTGTTGGGAGAAAAGCTCGCAAAAGAAAAATCGAACAGCCGCTTAGAAAAACTAGTCAGTCCGGCCTATTTAAACGCGCTTTTAGCTAAAGGGGATTCTGAATCAACAAAAAATTGGAGAGATGAGCTTATAGTTTTAATTGCAGCATTAAAAAATAATAATAATTAACCGTATCCACTAGAAGAATACAAAGGAATTTAAAATGAGAAAATACGAATCTTTCAATATATATGATGTTGCGGCACGCGGAATGAATTATGTGACATCCATGGTTGACGACAGCCATGACTTCCTGCCATATTGGTATGTGCAGATTAATGATAGTCCAGCATATGCCAGACATGTGCGGGTTGATGATGCTGAACTTGTCGCAAGTTGGTATGAGGCAATTGTCGCCCTTGAAAAAATTGTGGGTAAAACAACGCGTTCAGAGGAAGTCAAAAATGGCTTCAAAAAACATCTTTTACGCTCTTGGGGCGAACATGGACTGAGATATCACGAGCCTTATCCATGGTCAAACACACTCCATGCATCCTTCCATGAAATGGGATGGGTTCTAGCGGGGATGAACCGTTTATGCTTTGAAGAACCGGATAATGAAGAAGCTGAAATGAGAGCGTCAAATCTGGTCAAGGGTCTGCGTGGGTTGGTTAAGCATCGTAAAATCCGCACTTTCTGGTCCGGAGATTTTCCGCTGGATGAAACTGTTTATGAATTTCCTGCCGATATATATTTCCCCGGCAAAGGTTATATCGATGAACGAATTACCGGACGTGGTGAAGAATCTATCCGAAATGCTGTTTTGCTGGAGCCTCTGGTTACGCGTGCCATACATTTCGATGATAAAGTGGCTCTTGATCTGGCCGAAGGCATTGCTAATCACATGCTCGGACTCTCCCGTTATTTTAACTACAAAGGTGAGTTCTTTGGTCACGTTCACTCCTCAGTATGGTTTTCAATTGGACTCATTAAGCTTGGTAAATTCTTAAAAAATGACTTTTACATTGAAAAATCTGTTCAAATCTTTGAATATGTCAAATCTTTAAGTTCAGAATTCGGCTGGGTGCCTGAATATGCGCAATGGCATCCGATGGAAGAAGAAAACTGCGAAACCTGTTGTATCAAGGATATGATTGAATTTGCCCTCGAAGCGGTGGAGTGTGGCTATGATTACTGGGGATTGATTGATTCATACACCCGTAATCAACTGACAGAACAGCAAATTAAAGATGGCTGTTTTATTGGAGTAAACTACACTCATGAAGATGAAGATGGCTACACTTGGAAGGATATGGATAAACGCGCTGTCGGCGGCTGGTCGGGAGGATGTGAACCAAATTCTCTGTCTGTTCAACGTTTTCGCTCTATTGCCGGATGTTGTGTCGGTACTGCCCCGGTTGCTTTATGGAAAGTATTCAGCAAAACCATTGAACAGAAAGATGAAGGCACATATATAAACTTCCCGATTGCGCGTATAAGCGATGATGCCACAGTTGAAACTGAATATCCAAACAATGGGCTGCTGCGCATCATTTCTCATAAACCCAATAGTTTATTTATTCGGACATACAGCTGGATGAGTGACAAAATTTCTCTTTTTGTGAATGGAGGTCAAAAACCTGTTGTTTATCAAAATGATTGTATCTTTGTAGAAAATGCAACAGCGGGCTCCATCATTGAAATCCACCACAGACTCGAAGAAAGAGTTTCACACGAGATTGTCAGAGGTACGCAAATGCATATTACCTGGCGCGGCAGCGATGTTGTAAAGGCGGAACCGCCTGGACTTCCTATAATGCTTTATCAAAGAGA
>JBAYVM010000147.1:0-7087 GCA_041674645.1 Victivallaceae bacterium
AGAACGCAAAAAAGAGGAAAAATTTACCATGAAGGACATGAAGAAAGTGAAGTGTTGAAGACGGAATATCCAAAACTGAAGAAGTTAATCAATGTTATTTGTCGTTGCTGATTTGACCTTGTTTAAGCCTGACTTTCAAACTTTCAACTTTTCTTGCTTGTCCCCTTTTAACGTTTTCCGGTGTAGCCGCGTCCGTCTCGGACGCCAATCTTAATTTTCCTGTGTAGCCGCGTCCGTCTCGGACGCCATGTCTTGCCGGAAAATCTCCTCGCAGAGAACGCTACACCGTTTTTCGTGGTCAAATCTTTTTCCCCGCCTCTTTTGAAACTTAACCTTTTATCTTTTTACTTTTGTCTTTAGTTTCTTATTTGATAAAACTGCGGGAACCGCAGTCAAACGCTGCCTCCTGGACTTATCCGCCTATGGAACGCTTTTCAGGGTGATGATTTGAGTTGCGGGGATTTCAATCGTCGTAAACAAATCAGATTTTTTATCTATTTTTCTGAGCATAAGTTCGGCTGCACGGGCGGAAATGGTTTGGAAATTCTGCTTGCAGATAAAGATATGCGAGTAATTTTCGCTCAAACCTGACAGCCAGGCATCAAAAACTCCAACAATCATTTTGCCGGTTTGCAATACAGAAGAATTGGCTTGGTAAAATTGTTCAATACTGCCGGATGAAGAGGCAAGTATCGCGATTTTATTGTTCCCGGTGAAATGTTCCGGAATGGGAGCGTTGCCGGTGATAAACGGTATTCCCGCGCGATTCAGGCAGTCAATTGCTCCGGTTAACCGGGCTCTTGCCGCAGAATTATCTTCATTGAACAGAACCACAAACCGGTTTCCGCCTGCGTTAATGCATTTTTCTGTCAGGTCAGACGCCGCAGTTGAATTGGCGGAGGTAACGGTGCTGCATTCCGGAAAATCCGGCTTCCGGTCGATGAAAACTATCGGAAATCTTTTTTTTAACAATGGCGCATAAGTTTCCATTCCGTAATCGGTTGACGGAATAATGAACGCACCGTCTGCAACATTCTGGGAAAGCCGGCTCAAGAGATGCGAGAAGGTTTTCGTATTGTTCTGGTAAAGCGTTATCAGCAGGTCATAACCTTGACGGTTTAACGTTTCACTCAGATATTGAGCCGGTTCTTGAACTACCATTTGTTTCAGGTCGGGAATAATCATCCACAGGTTCAATGTTCTGCCGGAAACCAGTTGCCGGGCGGCAAGATTTGGATTGTAGCCCAGCTCTGTCGCTTTTTGGCAAATCAGTTCCCGGGTGTCGGCTTTAACTCGCGGATCATTCCGCAGCGCCCGGGAAACCGTCGATATGTCAATATTGCAGATTTCGGCTATGGTTTTCAGGGTTACTGTCATGCTTAATAAACCTTATATGTTCGTATTTCAAACGGTTTAAGTTCAATTTTCAGGTTGCCGCTGCTAATATCCAAGTCTTCTTCATTGGTCCATTCGATAAGATTGGTGCGGACAGCTTTTGAAAATATTTTATTGAAACTGATAACGCCTTTGGAACGTCGTCCTTTTGTCTCTACCAGACGGATTACCAGACAATCCTCTTTTTCCGCCTTTTTAATCACTTCAAGCGAGATGTCTTCGGTGTTCAGCGAGCAAGGCAGAACGGCGGCTGTCGCTTTAAATCCATTAAATCGCAACGGCGGCTGGTTAAGGATTGCCGCATTGTTCATAACATCGGAATCCAGCATGCCGCCAGTATGAGGCAACAGACTGTAAGTGAGTGTGTGATTGCCCATGTCCGCCTCAAAATCCGGATATTTCGGGGAACGCAACACGGTCAGTTCCAGCGTGCGCTCAAATACTTTATGTCCATATTTGCAATCATTCAGCAGTGTAACGCCGTACTGGGAGTCTGAAATGTCCACATAACGGTGTGCCGGAACTTCATAACGCGCCATGTCCCAGCTGGTGTTGCGACCGGCAAAGCGTTTTATATAGCCGTACTGAATGTCGAATGTTGCCTCGGTGGCATGCACTTCCACCGGGAAGCTGGCGCGAAGCATACGATGGGCTTCACTCCATTCAATTTCAGTGTGGAAATCAAGCCGTTTGCCGTTGCCGAGAACAACCTGCTGCTTGATGGTGGAATTGCTTATTTTCAGTTTAAATTCGATAATCTGGCGCAATGCTCCGTCAACCGTTTTGGCCGCGCTGATTCCTCTGGCGTCTTCCAGATGCTGATTTTCATAGGAAAGGTCAATATCCCACGCGTCGTATTCCACCGGGTCGTCGTGATAGACTGACAAAACATTGGCTGGCGCGTTTTGAGTAATTATTTCGTGTCCGGCTTCCTTGTCGTAAGCACGGACGAGTTTGCCGTTCGCATCGAACTCATAACGGATTAAATCATTTTCCAGCGTCAGTTCATTTCCGCCACCGGCTTTAACAGATGTTCCCGCAACTTTTTGCAAGGTAATAAAGCTGTAAGCTGGAATACATATTTCGGCGATAACTTGATTTTTTTCTGCCTGACATTGGAGCGGTTTGCCGTCAACGGAAGCGGAATTCCAGCCGTCCGGCAGTTCAAGCTGACCGCAATAATTGCAACCGAGCGGGTTGAACATTACCATGCAATCATCGGCTTTTTCGAAAAGTTTATCCGCCGCGTTATTCAGCAGTTCGCGGCAGATAGTGAATATTTCTTCATACTGTTCTGCTGCTTCTTTATAAACCCGCGTAATAGAAGATCCAGGGATAATATCGTGGAATTGATTTATCAGAAGCATTTTCCACATGCGATCAAACTTTTCCGCCGGATATTCGGTTAACGGCAGACAGGAATAAATAAATTCCACATGTTTGAGCAGATATTCCAGTTTACGATTGGCTTTTTTGGTTTTAGCCTGAGAGGTTAACGTTCCCTGATGTTTTTCCAGATAAAGCTCGCCATCCCAAACGTCTAATTTCTCCTCAAAATTGCTCAGGCGTTCAAAGAAATCATCGGCGCGCCCCATTTTGACTTTCGGACAGCCTTCAAGATTCCGCAGTCGCAGCGCTCTTTCAATATAATCCTCGCGCGGACCGCCGCCGCCGTCGCCAATTCCGAACAGCGAGATGAATTCATTCACCGCATCCGCCTCGGCAAAACGATTTTGTCCAGCGCTCAATTCTTCCGGCAGCATCCGGGCGTTATAGTTATTTTCCGGCGGAAAGTGTGTCAGTACCCGGCTGCCGTCAATGCCGCGCCACATGAACGTATGATGCGGGAAATTATTGAAGATATTCCAGGAAATTTTTTGGGTGAGGAAATAATCGCAGCCGGAACCTTTAATTATCTGCGGCATCGCGGCGGAATAGCCGAATACGTCAGGAATCCACAGGTTTTTGACATCAAACCCGAATTCATCCATGAAGAAATTTTTGCCATGCAGAAATTGGCGGATCATTGATTCGCCGCTAATCAGATTACAGTCTGCTTCCACCCACATGCCGCCTTGCGGTTCCCAGCTGCCTGCCGCAACTGCCTGCTTTATTTTTTTGTAGAGTTCCGGATAAGAATCTTTGACAAATTGATAATGTTGCGGTTGCGAAGCGCCGAATACATATCCCGGATACTTCTCAATCAACGCCAGCTGATTGGCAAATGTGCGGCCGCATTTACGGATTGTTTCACGTACCGGCCACAGCCAGCCGGTGTCAATGTGCGCGTGCCCGACGGCGGTGGCGGTGAGCGCGCTTGAATTGGCAATGGAGCTGAAAAATCTTTTTTTCAGAAAATCCCGAGCTGCTCCGGCGTTGGTGCGTTCGCCCTTGAGAATATCAGCCGCTTCATTGATTAACATCAGAATCTGCCGATAACGGTAATCTTCTTTTTTGTAGGTTTTCAGCAGAGAAAGAGCAACTTCAACATCCAACATTAACTGCCACATTTCTTCGTCCAATACGCATAACTGCATATAAGCAACTTTGCCTGTCGAATAACCGTAAGGCTGGTCTGTGTCAAGTCGCGGATGATTGTCCAGGTATTGACCAAAGTAATTGTTGGCGGCGGAGTCCACCAGCAATTCTACTTTTTCCCCGCCAGTCGCCCGGTCATACAGCGGAAACAGGTCGCGGATAAAGTTAGCCCAGAAAATTGAACTGTCGGTGATTCCCTGCAACGGTTCGCCGTCAGCCGAAAAAATAAGTCCTTCGCCACCGATATTAAGACGGGCAACCACTTTTCCGCCCGCCCATTCTCCGGGAACTTGTGCTTTGAGGCGAAACCAGGCGCACTGCCAGTTCTTGCCCCAGATTTCTCCGGTTGTTACCGGCTTGAATGTATATTTATTTATTTCTGCAAACGCAACCGGCTCATCCGTAACGAAGTGCTCTGCTTCAAAATTGGCGCTTTCCTTGATGAAATCACGCTGCAACAGTTTGAAAAAAACTTCTGCTCGTGTTTGATAATGCTTTAATTTTTCGAGATGCATGTTAAAAAAGTCCTGGATTTTTGTTTATAAGTATCAATGTCATTTTCCTGAAAAATACATGCTTAAAATATAAATACAAACGTTTGCATTTGAAAAATAAATACAAAAAGTGTCAGAAAATTGCCCTAAACATCCGCTTCCGTAAATAAACCGCGATAGCAAAAACTTTTCACCTGAAAAGATACATTTTACAGTTGAAATGCCACAACTCGAACGTTAGCTTTTAATCTTTAACCTGAAACCATTTAATAGCGTGTTGGGTTTTATGAAACGACTGAGCGTAACCATTATCGCGAACCAGCAGGGGGGCAATTGATGAATCCTGGCCAAGTTTTTCTGACTTCCGTATTGGCAATGAGTACGATGGTCTTCACCAGTAAAGTTACGGCTGTTGAGAAGCCCCGCATTATCGTCTCCACGGATATCGGCGGAAGTGACCCTGACGATTTTCAGTCAATGGTTCACTACCTCGTTTATGCAGATGTCATTGAAACTGAGGGGTTGATTAGCTCGCCCCCGGGAAAAGGTCGAAGTCAAGATATCCTCTCGTGCATTGACGCGTACGAAAAGGACTACATGAACTTGTGCGCGTGGTCGCCTGACTATCCCGCTCCGGACTTGTTGCGCGGACGGGTAAGACAAGGGGCTATTAGCCCACAAGCAGGCGTTCAGCCAACAACGACAATCAGCGAGGGAGCCAAGCTAATCATTGAACAGGCGCAGCTTGACGATCAACGCCCTCTTTATGTGCTCGTGTGGGGATCCATCACGGATGTCGCACAGGCGGTGCACAGTCAACCGGGCATCAAGGCCAAGCTGCGCGTTTATTCCATCGGTTCATGGAATACAGTGCAAGACCCCAACGCGCGGAATTACCTGTTTAACGAGCATCCCAATCTTTGGTGGATTGAGAACGACACAACATTTCGAGGAATGTACATGGGCGGAATCCAGGAGGGTGATTTGGGGAACCGGAGTTTTGTAGAGCAACACGTAAACGGTCACGGTCACTTGGGATTGTTTTTTATGAAGAAGAAAGCCGATATTAAGATGGGCGATACTCCAAGCGTACTGTACTTCTTGCACGGGGATGCCGACAAACCAGAAACCGAGCATTGGGGTGGTGCATTCATTCGACCGTTTCCTGACAAACGCCCGACCTACTGGCATGACAATCCAGCCGTGTCGGTGTCAACCCAGGGGAAGAGTGGGGCGAGTACCGTCAATAAATGGCGAAGAGACTACTTGCTGGATTGGAAGGAACGAATGGATCGCGTACTCACGAAGTTGGGAGAAGAAGCGAAATGAGATACCCCCAACAAAGTTTTGCGCCGCCTGAGGAGCGACGTTATGCGGCTTTGTATCAGAAACCAGTAAACTAAAAGACATTGGAGGATTTATGAACGAAGTTAAAGGATTATTTTTTGATGTCGGCGGAACGGTTTTCGATTGGAAAAATACGGCTCGTGAACAAATTCAGAAATTCGCCGATGAACAGGGCCAGGCAGTAAACAGCGAAGCATTTGCTAATGACTGGCGAGGAGAAATGTTTAAAATTCACACGCAGGTGAGACATGGAAACTTGCCATGGATAAATTCTGACGAAATGCATCTGCTGGCATTAGAAAAATTGACAAACAGCTACCCGCTTTTAACCACAATTGACCGCATGTCTCTTGTGAAATCGACTTGGCATCACCTTAAAACCTTTGCCGGTGTCTCTGAAGCAATCAACCGTTTGCGAACTAAATATACGGTAGTAGTGCTCACAATCTTGAGTTGGGAAAGCATTGTCAGCAGCTCAAAAGCAGCCAAAGTCCAGTGGGACGGCATTCTTTCATGCGAGTTCTTGGGCTATTACAAGCCATCTTTACAAGCCTATATAAAAGGGACCAGCCTGCTGGGACTGAAACCGGCGGAGGCTATGATGGTTGCTGCCCATAAAGGCGATTTGGCTGCGGCCCAGTCCATCGGAATGCATACAGCTTATGTAAACGTTCCAGAGGAAGACAATATGGCTGACTTTGGACAAACAAGCGAAACTGATTTTGATATTGAGGCCAGTGATTTTGAGGTCTTGTGTAAAAAACTGCACGTATGATTTTGCTTTGTTTGGTCCGGTTTTTTATTCGGTAACACAGGTTGATGTCTGGGCATGACTGGTCTTCGGGTGTTCAAATAGACACATTTATAAGCTCTGGCTTTCCAGCATTTTGTATATTTCATTGAATTCTTCAACGGATTTTACGGTTGCCTGGTACATGAACCAGGTAAGTACGAAAATGATGATGGTCAGGACAATTTTCCATGTTCGCGAGGTTTGCGGTCGCCACCAGATTAACGGCAATGCCAGCGGGCCGGCACAGCCAAACACAATGACAATAAAGGTTTTGCTGAAATACCATTTTATCTTTTCCGGCAAAACTTGTTATTGGAACAGCTAATTTTTAAGTTACAATCCAGCGCGGGAAAAAAGGAAGACGGGTAACTTAATCGGCTTGGCCGATTTTTTTACTGCGAAAAAGATTTTTCTTTGGAGTGATTCGCTTCGTAGAAACCGTTTTCATGCCGGCTTAAGGCTAAGCCTGGCACTACTGTTCATGCGGCAGACCGCGTTTTCCGGTGTAGCCTCGTCCGTG